>DAHVRG010000025.1 GCA_027322565.1 Georgenia sp. | reverse complement strand
CCTGGAGGAGGCGCCGGCGCGGGAGGCCGGTATCCAGGTCCAGACCCGGCGCGCCGACGACCCAGCGGCCCAGGACGCCGCGGTACGCGCCACCCTCGACCGGCTGCTCGGCACCGACCTCGCGGTCTCCCGAGCACTGTGGACCGAGGCCCTCGGGGGCCAGGTCGGGGAGGAGGAGCTGCGGGTCGTCCTCGCCGAGCCCGTCGACGACGTCGCACTCGAGCCGGGGCAGGTGCTCGTCCCGGAGCAGGTCGCGCAGGACGCCGGGCTCACGCCCGGCACGGTGCTCGACGTACGGGGCACCGCTCTCGAGGTCGCCGGCACGTGGCACCCGACGGACGACCGGCCCTGGTTCGCCGACCCCATGGTCACCGCGGGGACGGACGGCTCGGCGGTCGGGCCGCTGCTCGCCGACCCGGCCACCGTCACCGCGGTCACCGACGCCCCGTTCGTGCGGTGGACCGTCTACCCGGACCCCGCGGCGCTCACCGTGCCCGATCTTCCGGCCCTCGCCGCCGGCCTCGCGGATCTCGACTACGCCCTGGGCGACGACGACGCCGTCGCCGTCCGCGGGCTGACCGTCACTGGTGGGCTGGCCGAGACGGTCGCCGACCTGGAGGAGGTGACGAGCACCGCCGCCGCCGTCGGTCTCGTCCCGGTCGCCCTGCTCGGGGTGATCTCGCTCGTCGCGCTCGTCCAGGTCGTGCGGCTGCTCGGCCAGGCCCGCGCCCGCGAGACGGAGATCCTCGTCGCGCGCGGGGCCTCCCCCCGGCAGGTGACGGTGTGGTCCACCGTCGAGCTCGTCGTCGTCGCCGTCGTCGGGGCCGCCGTCGGGACGGTGCTCGCCGCCGTCGTCGTCGGGCGGCTCGACGGCGGGGAGGCGCAGCGGGGCGTCATCGCGGCGAGCGGGCTCACCGTCGCCGTGCTCGCCGTCGCCACCGGCACGGTCGTCACCGCGACGCAGGCGAGGGGGATCGCGCGCCGGATGGTCGCCGACCGCTCCGGCCGGGCACGCGGTGCCGCCGCGGTCGGGACCGTCGTCCTCACCGTCGCGGCCGCCGTCCTCTCCGCCTGGCAGCTGCTCCGGCACGGGACGCCGCTCATCGACGACGGCGGTGCGGACGTCCTCGCCGTCGTCTCCCTCGGGGCGGTGCTCGCCGCCCTCGCCGTGGTCGCGCTGGCGCTCCTCGGGCCGCTCACCCGGATCGTGGCCCGGCTGCGGGAGCGGGAGCGCGGGCTCGTCGCGGTGCTCGCGGCCCGGCAGGTCTCCCGGCGGGTGCGGGCCTACGCGGTGCCGCTCGTCCTCGTCGTCCTCGCCGTCGGGGCGACCACCGTCGCCTCGTCCTTCGCCGGCGCCACCGCGGCCCAGCGGGAGCACGTCGCCGCACTCGCCACGGGAGCCGACGTGCGGGTCACCGTACCACCGGGCACCACCTCCCGGTTGGCCGAGCCGCAGGCGCTCTCCGCCGCGCCGTACGCCGAGCTGCCTGGGGTCGTCGGGGCCGGGGCCGTGCTCCGCGGCAGCGGGACGTTCGGCGAGCTGCCGGTGGCCGTCACGGCGCTCGACGCGGCCCGGGCCGACGACGTCATGCGGGTGCCGGAGCAGCTCGCCGTCGCCGGGGCGGCCGCGCAGCTCGCCCTCGACCGGGACGGGGTCGCCCTCCCGGCCGGCGCGCAGACGCTCGAGCTCACCGTCCGGGCCCACCTCAGCCACTCCGCGGCGGCCCGTGAGGCCAGGCAGGCGGTCGAGGAGCAGTACCGCGACTACCTCCTCGAGGTCGAGGGGTGGGGCGAGGAGGAGGTGGAGGAGATCCTCGCCGAGGAGCGCGCGCGGCTCGCCGCCGAGGTCTTCGCGCTCGAGGCAGCGGCGTGGGTGGCCGACGAGGACGGCGCCCTGAGCATGCTCGCCCTCGACCCGCTCACCGCCGACCCGGACGGCACCGACGGCGTCGTCGGGCCCGAGCCCACCGAGCACCTCCTGCGCGTCCCGCTCCCGGGCCCGGGGGAGTACCGCGTCGTCGCGCTGGACCTCGGGCTCGCCGGGCCGCAGGCCGGGGCGGAGGCGTCCTACGAGGTCGTGCGGGTCGCGGCCGACGGCCAGGACGTCCCCGTCGGCGAGAGCCCGTGGCAGCTCACCGACGCGCTCGGCGACCGCGACGTCGACGTGGAGGTCGCCGGCACACTCGGGGTGCGTGCCGAGCTCGGCACGCCCCCGGAGGCGATCGGCTCGTTCGGCCCGCCCGTGGGCGGGGAGGTCGACGTGCGCATCGTCCCCAGCCCGCCCGCCGCCGTCCCTGCGCTCGTCACCGCAGAACTGGCGGCGACCGCGGACCTCGGCGTGGGGGACGCGGCCACCGTGCAGCTCGGTGGAGCCGGCTTCGACCTCACCGTCACCGCTGTCGCCGATGCCGTACCCGGAGGGCTGGAGGAGGACGCGGTGCTCCTCGACCTCGCCGCGCTCGGCCGCCATGTGCTCGCCCGCCAGGCCAACCCTGTCCTGCCCGGGCAGGTGTGGCTCACGGTCGCGGAGGACGCCGATCCCGCCGAGGTCGCCGCCGCTGCGCGTGGGCTCGGCGGCCGCGAGGCGGAGGTCGAGGTCGCGGGGGAGGGGCTGGGCGACTCCGCCGCCTCCGTCCGGCAGGCGTTCTGGATCGTCGCCGCGGGGGCCGTGCTGCTCGCCCTCACCGGTGTCGCCGCCGTCGTCCTCGCGCTCGCCCGGGAGCGGCGCAGCGAGGTCATGGTGCTGCGTGCGCTCGGGCTCCCGCCCGCCGGACAGGCACGGACCCGGACGGCCGAGCTGCTCGGCGTCGGAGCGCTCGGCGCCGCCCTCGGGGTGGTGGCCGGGTGGGCGGCCGCCGCGCTGCTCGTCCCCACGCTCGCGCGTGCCGCCGCCACCGAGGCGTCGCCGCTCCCGCTGGGCAGCCGGTTCGACCTCCTGCCCGCGCTCGGCGCGCTCGCCGGGCTCGCCGCCGGGCTCGTCGTCGTCGCCGCCGTGGTCGCCGCCCGGGTCCGGGCCCAGGCGCTGGACGCCGAGTACCGCGAGGAGGTGCGATGACCGGCCTGCTCACCCTCGCCCGCCGCCAGGCCGCGGCCCACCGCGCCGTCCCGGTGGCGCTCGTGCTCCTCGTCCTCCTCGTGGCGGGGCTGGTCACCGCCTGGCCGCGGCTGCTCGCCGGCGTCGACGACCGGCAGACCACCCACGAGATCTCCGCGGCCAGCCCGCTCACCCGCGACGTCGTGGCCGTCCTGCCCGACCGCCGCCCCTGGCTCGCCGCACCCGAGCCCGGGTCGACCCCGTTCGAGCCCGCCGTGGAGGAGAACCTCGGGGGCGTGCTCACCGCCCTCGAGGAGCGCCGCGCGGAGCAGCCCGAGCCGCTGCGCAGCATGCTCGGCGACCCGCAGTTCTGGGTCGAGACCCCGCCCTTCGGCGTGGAGCCGCCACCGGACGCTCTCATGGGCAGCCAGAGCCTCACCCTCAAGCAGGACCCGCAGCTGGAGGACCACGTCGAGCTCGTCGCCGGCCGCTGGCCCGAGCCCCCGACCCCGGCCGACCCCTACGAGGGGCTCACCGACGAGCAGCGCCTCGCGCTCGACCTCGACGAGGAGACCGCCCTCGTCGCCGCCGCCATCGAGGCCAGCGGGGCGCTCGAGGTGGCGCTGTCGGCACCCGCCGCGGAGGTCCTCCAGTGGGAGGTCGGCACCGAGCGGCGCGTCATCGGCAACACCGTCCCGGTGCTCCTCACCGGCACCTTCGAGGCGGCCGACCCCGACGCCGGGTTCTGGGCGCACAACCCCAGCTCGGCCGAGCCGCACGTCGTCGACGACCTCAACCTCGGCACCTCGGCCACCGCCGCCGCGTACGTCCACCCGGCGTGGGACGGGACGTTCCCGCCGCAGTTCCCGGTGACCTCCTTCCGCAGCCGCATGTGGTACCCGCTCGAGGTCGGCGCGCTCTCCGCGCAGGACGTCGCGGCCGCCGCCGCCCAGCTCACCCGCTTCACCACACCGCAGCAGCTGGGCACGAGCGACGCTGCCCTCGGCACCGGTCCAGGCCCCGAGGTCCGTTTCGCCACCGAGCTCGGCGAGGTGCTCGAACGCATCCAGCAGCAGCAGGCGGTCACCTCCACCGTGCTGTCCATCGTCGCCGCGGGCCCGCTCGGGGTGACGCTCGCCGTCTTCCTCCTCGCCGCCCGGCTGCTCGTGGCGCGGCGGCAGTCGGCGCTGGCCCTGCTCGCCGCCCGGGGCGGCTCCGGATGGCAGCTGCGGTCGATGCTCGCGCTCGAGGGCCTCGTCCTCGCGCTGCCCGCCGCCGCGGCCGGCGCCGCGCTCGCGGTGCTCCTCCTGCCGGGCCGCTCCGGCCCCGCCGACCTCATGCTCACCGGGCTCGTGGCCCTCGTCCCGGCGGCCACGCTCGCCGCCACCCCCATGCCGGGCGGGCTGCGCGGGACCCGCACCGACCTCGGCGCACGGCGCAGCCGGTGGCGGTGGATCGCGGAGGTGGCGCTGCTCGCCGTCGCCGCGGCCGCGCTGGTCCTCCTCCTCCAGCGCGGCGTCGTCCCGGGCGCGGGGGGGACCGACGTCCTGCTCACCGCCGTCCCGCTGCTCCTCGCCGTGGCCACCTGCGTCGTCGTCCTGCGGGTCTACCCGCTGCCGGTGCGCGCACTCGCCGGGATGCTCCGGCGCCGTCGCGGTGTCACCGCCTTCCTCGGCTCCGCCCGCGCAGTGCGCGACCCGGCCGGTGGGCTGACCCCGGCCGTCGCGCTCGTCATCGGGGTGTCGGTCGCGATGTTCTCGGCGGTGCTCAGCTCCACGATCAGCACCGGTGTGCAGACGACCGCCTGGCGGGACGTGGGCGCCGACATCCGGCTCACCGGCCCCGCCTTCGACGCCGAGCACGCCGCCGACATCGCCGCGGTCCCCGGTGTCGAGGCCGTGGCACCGATCGGGGACGCCGGGACGGTGAGCGTGTCCGGCGAACGGCTCGCCGTCGCCGTCGTCGACCCCGACGCCGTGCGCGCCGTCCAGGCCGACGCCATCGGCATCGACCGGCTGCCCGAGGCCCTGTCCTCGGAGGCGGGCGACGGCGGGACCGTGCCGGCGGTGCTGTCCACCGCAGCGGCCGAGTCCCTGGGCGCCGGTGAGGGGGACACGCTCGAGGCTTCCGTCGGTGGCGGCGTTCCCCTCGAGGTCGTCGGTGTCATGGACCGGCTCGCCGGTGCGGGCAGCACCGGTGCCGTGCTCGTCCCGGCGGAGGCCTTCAGCGCCGCCACCGGACGCACGGTCCTGCCGCGGATCCTCCTCGTCGCCGTCGCCGACGGCGCGGACCCGACGGCCGTCCTCGAGCGCGTCCGCGAGGTCGAGCCCGTCGCGCGCGTCCAGCACCCCGCCGGGGACGCGACGAGCTTCCTCGCCTCCCCGATGGCCGGCGGGATGAACGCGGCACTGACGGTCGCCGTCGTCCTCAGCCTCGTCCTCGTCGTCGTCGCCGTCGTCATGACCCAGCTCATCGGTGCACCGGCCCGGGTGCGCCTGCTCGCCGTGCTGCGCACCCTCGGCCTCGACCGGCGGCAGGCGCGCGGGATCGTCGCCTGGGAGCTCGCGCCGGTCGCCGGCGTCTCGATCGTCGCCGGCGCCGTCCTCGGGATCCTCGTGCCGTGGGTGGTCCTCGGCGGCATGGACCTGCGCGCGCTCACCGGCGGCGAGGAGCAGCCGGTCCTCGTGCTCGACCCCGCTGTCGTGGGCGGGGTGCTCGGCGGGGTGCTCGCCGTCACGGTGCTCGCCGTCGTCGTCGCGACAGCGACGAGCAGCCGGGCCGACCTCGCCGGTGAGCTGCGGATGGGCGAGGAGACCTGAGCGGCCTCGGCGGGGTGCACCTTCACCACCGATGAGGGACGTGCCAGACTGGCGGCACTGGCGCCCGCCGAGGAGACAACGATGTCCGACAGCACGTACCAGCTCATCTCGCTGATCATCTATTTCGTCGCGATGCTCGCCATCGGCTACTACGCCTACCGGCGCACGACCGACCACGAGGACTACATGCTCGCCGGGCGCCGGCTCCACCCGGTGACCGCCGCGCTCAGCGCCGGTGCCTCGGACATGTCCGGCTGGCTCATGATGGGGCTGCCCGGCGCGATCTATGCCGTCGGCCTCATCGAGAGCTGGATCGCCGTCGGACTGACCGTCGGCGCCTACCTCAACTGGCGTCTCGTCGCGCCGCGGCTGCGTGCGTACACGGAGACGGCGAAGAACTCGATCACCATCCCCAGCTTCTTCGAGAACCGGCTGCACGACCGCTCCCGCTCGCTGCGCGTGGCCTCGGGCGCCATCGTCCTGGTGTTCTTCACCTTCTATGTCTCCTCGATGATGGTCGCGGGCGGCGAGTTCTTCGTCCTCGCCTTCGGCACCTCCTACCTCACCGGGATGCTCATCGTCGTCGCGGTGACGCTGAGCTACACGCTGATCGGCGGGTTCCTCGCGGCGTCGCTCACCGACGTCGTCCAGGGCACGATGATGATGCTCGCGCTGCTCGCCGTCCCGATCGTCGCGATCACCACGCTCGGCGGCGTCGGCCCGACGATGGACGCGATCCGGGAGGTCGACACGTCGCGGCTGTCCTTCTTCGCCGACGCCGGGCTGACCGGTGCCACCGTCATCGGCGTGATCTCGGCCCTGGCGTGGGGCCTGGGGTACTTCGGCCAGCCGCACATCATCGTGCGGTTCATGGCGATGCGGGCGCCGAGCTCGGCGAAGGCGGCGCGGCTCGTGGGGATCAGCTGGATGGCGATCTCCCTCGTCGGTGCGGTGGTCGCAGGTCTCATCGGCATCGCCTACTTCCACCGCGCGGGTGCCCCGCTGGAGAACTCCGAGCACGTGGTGCTGGCCCTCACCCAGGACCTGTTCCACCCGCTCATCGTCGGCTTCGTGTTCGCCGCGGTGCTCGCCGCGATCATGAGCACCGTCTCCAGCCAGCTCATCGTCAGCTCCTCGGCCTTCGTCGAGGACCTCTTCCGGATCTTCAAG
>DAHVRG010000018.1 GCA_027322565.1 Georgenia sp. | reverse complement strand
AGTCGTGGGCGGTGCCGCGGGCGACGTGGTCGAAGTATCCGGCGGTGTCGATGGGGACGAGCGGGTCCTCCGGGCTCTGCTGCTGCTCGAAGAGGTAGAACTCGATCTCCGGGTGGGTGTAGCAGGTGAACCCGGCGTCGGCGGCCTTCTCCAGGGTGCGCTTGAGGACGTTGCGCGGGTCGGAGCGGGCCGGCTCCCCGGCCGGGGTGAGGATGTCGCAGAACATGCGGGCGACGCCGTGGCTGTCGCCCCGCCAGGGCAGCGGCTGGAAGGTCGCCGGGTCCGGCTTGGCCAGCATGTCGGCCTCGTAGACGCGGGTGAGCCCCTCGATGGAGGAGCCGTCGAACCCGATGCCCTCGGCGAAGGCGGCCTCGATCTCGGCGGGGGCGATCGCGACGGACTTCAATACGCCGAGCACGTCGGTGAACCACAGCCGGATGAACCGGATGTCCCGCTCCTCGATCGCGCGGAGCACGTACTCCTGCTGCCTGTCCATCGGCGGCTCCCTCTCGTCGAGTCCTCGGCTGCCAGCCACCCAACCACTGCGCCGAGAGTACAGTTCCCCGGCCCGCCGGGCCGCGCACCACCCCCCACTACCCAGTGAGAGCCCAGTTCCCGGCGAGCGCGCACTATCCGACCGGGAGGCGGGCGCTGTCAGCCGTCCGCGGCGGCGGCGCAGGCGTCGACGAGCCGCTTGAGCGGGGACTCGAGCCCCCACCGCTCGGCCAGCTCGAGCAGCGTGTCCGGGTCGGCCGGGCTCGACGGGAGCTCCCCGCGCTCGTCCGGGACCGGCGCGTCCCGGGCGACCTGGACGACGGCCGGGGCCACGGCGAGGTAGTCGCGCGCAGCATGGATGCGCTTGCGCTGGGTCGGCGTCATCCCGGAGCGCAGATCGTCGGCAGCGGCGATGACCCCTGCGAGGCTGCCGTGCTGCTTGAGCAGTGCTGCCGCGGTTTTCTCGCCGATCCCGGGGACGCCCGGTAGGCCGTCGCTCGGGTCCCCGCGGAGCGTGGCCATGTCGGCGTAGGCCTGACCGCTCAGGACCCCGTACTTCTCCTGCAGCCAGGCCTCATCGATGCGCTGCGGCTCCCTCGCCCCACGCACGGGGTACAGGACGACGACCCCGGCGTCGTCGTCGACGAGCTGGAAGAGGTCGCGGTCCCCCGTCATGACGAGAACCTCGTCGGCACGCTCGGGCGACGCGAGCTCGCGGGCCACAAGGGTGCCGATGACGTCGTCGGCCTCGTACCCGGGCGACCCGACCCGCGCGATGCCGAGCGCGGCGAGCACGTCGACGATGACCGGCACTTGCGGGGTCAGCGCGGCAGGCACCTCCTCGCCACCGTCCGCGGCGACCCGGTGCGCCTTGTATGAGGGGATGGCCTCGACACGGAAAGCGGGGCGCCAGTCGTCGTCCCAGCAGGCCACGACACGCGCGGGACGATGGGTGAGGACGAGCCGGGCGATGGCGTCGAGGAAACCGCGGACGGCGTTGACGGGTGTCCCGTCAGGCGCGGTCATCGGCTCCGGCAGGGCGTGGAAGGCCCGGAAGTACATCGAGGCGGAGTCGAGAAGGAGGAGGGGCTGGCGGTCCGCGGACATACCGCGCACGCTAGCGCCATCGACCCGGCGGCCGCCGGAGGACATGCGGCTCCCGACCCGTCCCTTCAAGTGTGGGGTGGCACGGGGCCGGGTGCGACGATGCAGCGATGTGTCCACCTGGCCCGTCGGGGTGGGATGCTCGGGCCATGCCGCCGTCCGGACCGGGCCCAGGTGACCGCTCGCCACACAGCGCAGGGTGGCCTACGACGTCGTCCGCACGAACGCCCGAGGAACCGGGAGGTGGCTCCGCCACGACGCCGAGCGCCGGGGACGACCCGGTCCGCGTCCTGCCTGACGGCACCGTCAAGCAGGTCAACCCGCTCTCCGGGACCCAGGTGTGGACCGTGCCCGGGCGCGGCAGCCGGCCGCTTCGCGCCGCGGCCCTGCCAATGGAGCCGCTCGCCCCCGGGCTACACGACAGCCACTGCGCTTTCTGTCCGCGTCGGTACCGCGAGACCCCCCCGGAGAAGGCGCGTCTCGTGCGCGACGACACGGGGTGGCGCCGTCTCTCCCGCGTTCCCGCCCGCGAGCTCGACCGGACGGTCGCGGAGTTCCGGCGGGTGCCGAACCTCTTCGAGATCCTCTCGCTGGACTACTGGCGGCTCAACCACGGGTACCGGGTGCCGCCCGACCTCACCGCCTGGATGGAGGCCTACCTCGCCGACCCGGACGGGTACTCCCACGCCGCGGCGGTGGCGCGGGCGAAGGCGCTGGCCTCCGGGCTCGACAACGCCGCCTGGGCGGCGCTTGACGTGGCGGAGCGGCGCAGGTGGATGGAGAGCTTCTTCGCCGGCGGCCACGACGTCGTCATCGCCCGGCGCCACTACGTCGACGGCGCGGTGCGGCAGGACCAGCTCGCCTCCTCCGGGACGCTGACCCCGGAGGAGCACGCCGCCTACGTCGCCTTCACGGTCGAGGCGATGGTGGACCTGTACGCGCGCTTCTCACAGGCGCGGTACGTGGCGACCTTCCAGAACTGGCTGCGGCCCGCCGGCGCGTCCTTCGACCACCTGCACAAGCAGCTCGTCGCTATCGACGAGATCGGTAGCTGGGGGCATCGGGAGGTCGCCCACCTCGAGCGCTCACCCGACGCGTTCAACCGGGAGGTCCTCGACGTCGCCGTCGAGCACGGGCTGATCCTCGCCGAGAACGAGCACGCCGTCGCGTTCGCCGGGTTCGGGCACCGCTACCCCACCGTCGAGGTCTTCTCCACCGCCGCGGCGGGCACCCCGTGGGAGCACGGCCCCGACGAGCTGCGGGCGGTCTCGGACCTGCTCCACGCCTGCCACGCCGCGGTGGGCGCGACGGTGGCGTGCAACGAGGAGTGGTACCACCGGCCGCGCGGCGTGGACGTGGCCATGCCGTGGCACGTGAGCATCAAGCTGCGGATCTCGACCCTCGCCGGGTTCGAGGGCAGCACGAAGATCAACGTCAACACCGTCTCCCCGCACCAGCTGCGCGACCGCCTTCTCCCCCGCCTGCGTGAGCTGCGCGACGCCGGCACCGTCGCGGCGGCGGCGCTGGGCGAGGAGTGCACGACGGCGCGGGGCCGGCTGCATTACCTCGCCTCCGCCAGCACCCGCTCCAGCACCTCCCACGCGCGCCGGTCGAGCCGCTCGTAGGCACCGGTGACCGCGCGCATCATGTTGCGGTCCGGCCGAGGCGTGGATGCGGGGCTGTGGTGGTGCTCGAAGGTGTTGACCGCCTGCAGCACGGCGTGCGCGGTGCGGGCCCAGGGCGCCACCCGCTTGTCGTGGACGTAGGCGGCGGCGAGGGTCTCCCGCTTGGCCTCGGCGAGCCTGCGCTTGCGGGGCGGCAGCGGCTCGCCGTCGAAGCCGGTGAGGGGGACCCAGGAGTCGAGGAAGCGGTCCCAGATCCGGGCGTCGACGTCGATGCGACACAGCTCGGCGACCTCCGCCGCAAAGGCGTCCGCCAGCCCGTGCACGATGTTGAGGGCGCTGCGGGCGTCGGCCAGCCGGAGCCGGGAGTGGCGCAGGTGGCGGATCTTGAGCTCCTGCCCCTCCTCCCGGAGCGCCGCCGCCCGCGTGTTGTCGCACACGACGTCGGTCACCGTGCGCTTGTAGGTGGTGGCCAGCGACCCGTCCAGGGCGGTGGTGGCCAGCAGGTTCGGCCGGAACTCCACTCCCTCCGGGGTGGTGATGGACTCCGGCACGCTGACCTCCACCCAGGCGACGGCACCCTTGCGCAACACACCCGCTGAGCTGATCGACAGGGAGTCGTCGAGGATGTTGGTGACCGCGGTGAGCAGGTACTCGGTGTACTGGTGGGCCTCGTAGGCGTCGGTGAACACGCCGAGGACGTGGCCGTCGTCCTCGTCGCTGCGCGCAATGGCCTGGCGGCCCTCGATCTGCACCCACTGGCGCGGCATCCCGTCGGCGCCGCGGTGGGTCATGGTGAGGATGTCGGCGGGCCGCTCGACGGCCACCGGGAGCGCCAGCGCCTCCCAGCCGAAGAGTCGGCGTGCGACGTCCTCGGGCGGGACGGGCCCGGGATAGTGGTTGGGCTCCTTGCCCTGCTCCTCGGCGCGGTAGTGCCAGGCGGTCCCACGGTGGAGCGTGTGGCCGATGAGCGTGTTCGTGTTGAGCGATGACAGGGTCTCGGTCGACATTGGTCTGCCCTCCTTGGCGAGAGCCAACCAGCGACCACCGACACGCCGACCTGCGCCTGTGGACCGGACCGCCGTCCACAGCGATGCAAGGAACTCGGCTGTCGGCGCTGGTCAGTGGTCGGTGCTGGGGAGGCGCGTGGTCCGGGCGAGCAGGTCGGCGAGCGGGAGGGCGTTGAGGATCCGCTCGCGCGGGATGCCGGCCTCCTCGGCGCGGGCGCAGCCGTAGGCGAGGAACTCGAGCTGGCCCGGCGCGTGGGCGTCGGTGTCGACGCTGAACAGGCAGCCGGTCTCCAGCGCGAGCTCGACGAGCCTGGTCGGCGGGTCGCGCCGCTCCGGGCGGGAGTTGATCTCGACCG
>DAHVRG010000319.1 GCA_027322565.1 Georgenia sp. | reverse complement strand
CGCCGTGCCGACGAGGAGCGGCGCGAGTGGGACGAGCGCCTGGCCCTGGAGGAGCGGGCGAAGGACGCGTACTGGGCCGGGGCCGTCGGGGCGGTGCGGCGGTGGGACCGGCGCCGCCGGATCCGGCGCTATGCCCGCCGGGACGCGCTCCTGCGGCGTCGCGCCGCGCGCCGCGCGGCCCGGGGCGAGACCCGCCGCTGACGGGCGGCCGGGACCCGGCGTGCCGGGCGGGAGCCGGCCACGGACAGCGCGAAGGTTCCCGGCTCGTCGAGCCGGGGACCTTCGGGACGTCGTCAGGCGCCGTTGCGGATGGCGGTGCGCAGGTCGAAGTTCAGCTGGTTGATGGTGTCCAGCGGGATGCCCTTCGGGCAGACGGCGGCGCACTCACCGATGTTCGTGCAGCCCCCGAAGCCCTCGGCGTCCTGCTGCGCGACCATCGAGACGACCCGGCCGTCACGCTCCGGCTGCCCCTGCGGCAGCTTGCCGAGGTGGGTCACCTTGGCCGCGGTGAAGAGCATCGACGAGCCGTTCGGGCAGGCAGCGACGCAGGCACCACAGGCGATGCAGGCGGCTGCCTCGAAGGCGGCGTCGGCGTCGCTCTTCGGCACCACGGTGGCGTGGGCGTCGGGCGCGGAGCCGGTGTTGGCGGAGATGAAGCCACCCGCCTGGATGATGCGGTCGAACGCGGAACGGTCGACGACGAGGTCCTTGATCACCGGGAACGGGTCCGCGCGCCACGGCTCGACGGTGATGGTGTCGCCGTCCTTGAAGGAGCGCATGTGCAGCTGGCAGGTGGTGGTGACCTCCGGCCCGTGGGCGACGCCGTCGAGCATCACCCCGCACATGCCGCAGATGCCTTCGCGGCAGTCGTGGTCGAAGGCCACCGGCTCCTCGCCCTGCTCGATGAGCTGCTCGTTGAGGACGTCGAGCATCTCGAGGAAGGACATGTCCTCGGAGATGCCGTCAAGCGGGTACTCGACCATGCGGCCGGGCGTGTCGGCGTTCTTCTGGCGCCAGACCTTGAGGGTGATTCTCACTTGTAGCTCCGCTGCTTCATCTCGACGTACTCGTACACGAGGTCCTCCTTGTGGAGCACCGGGGGCTGCCCCTCACCGGTCCACTCCCACGCCGCGACGTAGGCGAACTCGTCGTCGTGCCGCAGCGCCTCGCCGTCCTCGGTCTGCGACTCGGCGCGGAAGTGCCCACCGCAGGACTCGCGACGGTGCAGCGCGTCGATGCACATGAGCTCACCGAGCTCGAGGAAGTCGGAGACCCGGTGGGCCTTCTCCAGCGACTGGTTGAAGTCGTCGGCGGCGCCAAGGACCTTGACGTCGCGCCAGAACTCCTCCCGCAGCGCCCGGATCTTGTCGATCGCGGTGCGCAGCCCCTCCTCGGTGCGCTCCATGCCGCAGTACTCCCACATGATGTTGCCGAGCTCCTTGTGGAAGGAGTCGACCGAGCGCTTCCCGCCGGCGTTGAGCAGCTTGCCGAGCCGGTCGATGACGGCCTCGCGGGCCTCGACCACCGCCGGATGCTCCTCCGGAACCTTCTCGAAGGGGGCGTCGGCGAGGTAGTCGTTGATCGTGTTGGGGAGCACGAAGTAGCCGTCGGCCAGGCCCTGCATGAGCGCGGACGCACCGAGTCGGTTCGCGCCGTGGTCGGAGAAGTTCGCCTCACCGGTGACGAAGAGCCCCGGCACGGTGGACTGGAGGTCGTAGTCGACCCACAGCCCGCCCATCGTGTAGTGGACGGCCGGGTAGATGCGCATCGGGACCTCGTAGGGGTTCTCCCCGGTGATGCGCTGGTACATGTCGAAGAGGTTGCCGTACTTGGCCTCGACCGCCTGACGGCCCATCCGCGAGATGGCGTCGGCGAAGTCGAGGTACACGCCGCGGCGCACGCCGTCGACCGCCGGGCCCACACCGCGGCCCTCGTCGCACACGTTCTTCGCCTGGCGCGAGGCGATGTCGCGGGGGACGAGGTTGCCGAAGGCCGGGTAGATCCGCTCGAGGTAGTAGTCGCGGTCCTCCTCGGGGATGTCCCGCGGGTCCTTGTCGCAGTCCTCGGCGCGCTTCGGCACCCAGATGCGGCCGTCGTTGCGCAGCGACTCGCTCATCAGGGTGAGCTTGGACTGGTAGTCGCCCGCCACCGGGATGCACGTCGGGTGGATCTGGGTGTAGCACGGGTTCCCGAAGAGTGCGCCCTTGCGGTGTGCGCGCCAGATCGCCGTGACATTGGAGCCCATCGCGTTCGTCGACAGGTAGAAGACGTTGCCGTAGCCCCCGGTCGCGAGCACGACGGCGTCGGCCAGGTGGGTCTCGATCTCACCGGTGACCATGTCCCGGACGATGACGCCGCGGGCCCGGCCGTCGACGACGACGAGCTCGAGCATCTCGTGGCGGGTGTACATCTCGACGGTGCCGGCGGCGACCTGCCGCTCGAGCGCCTGGTAGGCACCGATGAGCAGCTGCTGGCCCGTCTGGCCGCGGGCATAGAAGGTGCGGGAGACCTGGACGCCGCCGAAGGACCGGTTGTCCAGCAGCCCGCCGTACTCGCGGGCGAAGGGCACACCCTGCGCGACGCACTGGTCGATGATGTTCGCGCTGACCTCGGCGAGGCGGTAGACGTTCGACTCCCGGGCCCGGAAGTCCCCGCCCTTGACGGTGTCGTAGAAGAGCCGGAAGGTCGAGTCGTTGTCGTTGCGGTAGTTCTTCGCTGCGTTGATGCCACCCTGCGCGGCGATCGAGTGCGCCCGGCGCGGGGAGTCCTGGTAGCAGAAGGACTTGACGTTGTAACCGGCCTCGCCGAGCGTCGCGCCGGCCGAGGCCCCGGCCAGCCCGGTGCCGACGATGATGACGCTGAGCTTGCGGCGGTTCGCCGGGTTGACGAGGCGGGCACCGAACTGGCGCTCGCGCCAGCGGCGGTCGATCGGGACCGCGGGCGCCTTGGTGTCGGCGATCGGGTCGCCCTCCCGGTAGAGGCCGGCGATGAGCTGGTCGGTCAGCTGTTCAGTCATGAGGATGCACGTACTCCGCGGGGCCTAGTCAGACGATGCCGAAAGCGATGGCGAACGGGGGCAGCAGGAAGCCGACGACGACCACCAGCGCGATGGCGAGGGCGGTCGCCTTGATCGCCGGCTGCCGGTGACGGTTCGACCAGCCGAGGGTCTGCACGGCGCTCCACACCCCGTGCCGCAGGTGCATGCCCAGTGCGACCATCGCGACGACGTAGATCGCCAGCAGCCACCAGGTCTCGAAGGCCGCGACGAAGCGCTCGTGCGGGCTGTCGAAGGAGCCACCGACCTCGATCGTCAGGGTCGTGAACTGCAGGATGTGGAAGACGATGAACAGCAGCAGGGCGAGGCCGCCCCACATCATCGTGCGGGAGGACAGCGTGGAGCCGACCGCCTTCTTCACCGTGTACTTCTGGGTCCGGGCCCCGCGCTTGCGCCGGGTCAGGACGGTCGCGGACCACACGTGCAGGACGAGGCTGACGATGAGCCCGACGCGCATGACCCACAGGAACCCCGAGTACGGGAGCATCGGCTCACCGAGCACCCGCAGGTGGTGCGCGTAGTCGTCGAACGCCTGCTGCCCGGACAGGGCCTTGAGGTTGCCGTACATGTGCGCCAGCACGAAGAGCAGGAAGATGACCCCCGTCACGGCCATGACGATCTTCAGGGCGACCGTCGTGCGGAGTCCCTTGACCTGCCGCGCTGCAGAAGTAGTCGTTGACACACTCAGCATGGTAGCCACTTCGGGCGGGTGCTCCGTACGCGGGCCGCCGGTCGCGGCCCGGGAACGGGGACGAACCGGGCATCTCGACGGCGTCTACGCTGCCCGCATGACCACGAGCCCCGTCCCCGGCTTCCACGCCGTCGTCCCCGCCGGGGGCGCCGGCACCCGGCTGTGGCCGCTGTCCCGCCGGGCGCACCCGAAGTTCCTCCTCGACCTCACCGGCAGCGGCCGCACCCTGCTGCAGGCCACCTGGGACCGGCTCGTGCCGCTCACGGGGGAGGGCGGCGTGCTCGTCGTCACCGGGGAGGCGCACGCGGACGCCGTCCGGGAGCAGCTGCCCGCCCTCGGTGAGCAGGGGCTGGTCACCGAGCCCTCCGGGCGTGACTCCATGGCCGCGATCGGGCTCGCCGCCGCACTCCTGCGGGAGCGCCACGGCCCGGACGTCGTCCTCGGCTCCTTCGCCGCCGACCACGTCGTGCGGCGGCCGGACGACTTCCACGCGGCCGTCCGCGAGGCCGTCGCGGCGGCCCGGGCCGGGTACGTCGTGACGGTCGGGGTCCGGGCCGACCACCCCTCGACGGCCTTCGGCTACATCGAGGAGGGCGGCCCGCTCGACGTCGCCGCGGCACCCACGGCCCGGCACGTCGCGCGTTTCGTCGAGAAGCCCGACGCCGAGACCGCCGCGGGGTACCTCGCGACCGGCCGCTACCGCTGGAACGCGGGGATGTTCGTCGTCCGTGCCGAGGTGCTCCTCACCCACCTCGAGCGGCTCCAGCCCGCCCTCCACGCCGGTCTGCTCGCCATCGCCCGCGCCTGGGACACCCCCGACCGCGCCGCCGTCCTCGCCCGCGAGTGGCCCCGGCTCACCCGCATCGCCATCGACCACGCCGTCGCCGAGCCGGTCGCCGCCGACGGCGGGGTGGCCGTCGTCCCCGCCGAGCTCGGCTGGGACGACGTCGGCGACTGGCGCTCCCTGGCCCGCCTGCTCCCCGTCGGGGCCGACGGCGTGGCCGGGCTGGGTGCGGAGAACCGGACGCTCGCGCTCGGCAGCGAGGGCGCCGTCGTCGTCCCCGACGGTGCACGGCTCGTGGCGCTGCTCGGCGTGCCGGGCGCCGTCGTCGTCGACACGCCCGACGCGCTCCTCGTCACGACGACCGAGCACGCGCAGCGGCTCAAGGACGTCGTCGACCGCCTCCCGGACGAACTGCGGTGAGTCGCGCTAGTGTCGCAGGGGTGAACGACGTCCCGCCCGCCGACCGCGTCCGAGAGCTCACCGCGGAGCTCGAGGAGGAGCTCATCGCGATCCGGCGGCAGATCCACGCCAACCCCGAACTGGGCTGGATGGAGCAGGAGACGACGGCGCTGCTGTTCGACCGGCTCGCCGCCGCCGGGCTCCGGCCGCGGCGCACCCAGAGCAGCGGCCTGGTCTGCGACATCGGCCCGGACCCGCGGCAGCGGGGCCGGCGCCGCATCGGGCTGCGCGGCGACATCGACGCCCTGCCGGTCCCGGAGACCACCGGGCTGCCCTTCCGGTCCCGCCGCCACGGGGTGTCCCACGCCTGCGGCCACGACGTCCACGCCACCGCGGTGCTCGGCGCGGGGCTCGTGCTCGCCCGGCTGCACGAGGAGGGGCTGCTGCCCGTCGGGGTGCGCCTCGTCCTCCAGCCCGCGGAGGAGGTCCAGCCCAGCGGCGCCAAGGCGCTGCTCGAGGAAGGTGTGCTCGACGGCGTCGAGCAGATCTACGCCCTCCACTGTGCGCCGAAGATCGAGGTCGGGAAGGTCGGCTCCCGCATCGGACCGATCACCGCGGCCTCCGACAACGTCACCGTCGTCGTGCGCTCCACCGGCGGCCACACCTCCCGCCCGCACCTCACCGGTGACGTCGTCTACGCCCTGGGGCACGTCATCACCGAGCTGCCGGCCGTGCTCGACCGCCGCCTCGACCCGCGCTCCGGCGCCAATCTCACCTGGGGGGCGGTCAACGCGGGCAAGGCCCCGAACACCATCCCCTCCGTCGGGTCGGTCACCGGCACGCTGCGTTCCCTCGACATCGAGACCTGGGAGCGCGCCGGGGCCCTGGTCGACGAGGTCGTCCACGGGCTCCTCGCCCCCTACGGCGTCGACGTCGAGCTCCGCCACCAGCGGGGCATGCCCCCGGTGGTCAACGACGAGCAGTGCGTGCGGATGCTCGACACCGCCACCCGCGAGGTGGTCGGCAGCGACGCCGTCGTCCTCACCGAGCAGTCGCTCGGCGGGGAGGACTTCGCCTGGTACCTCTCCCGCGTCCCGGGGGCGATGGTGCGGCTCGGCACCCGGGTCCCCGGCGGTCCCGCGCACGACCTCCACCAGGGGGACCTCGTCGTCGACGAGCGCGCGATCGGGATCGGGGTGCGGGTGCTGGCCCGCACCGCGCAGGGCTGATCGGGCTCAGGGAGTGTCGTCGACCGGCCCGTCGACGGTGAGCATGAAGCAGCGGTAGAGCACCACGCCGACGAACAGCTGGGCGAAACCGATCAGGCCATCCGCCAGCACGCGCAGCA
>DAHVRG010000279.1 GCA_027322565.1 Georgenia sp. | reverse complement strand
CGGGAGCTCGTCGCCGAGGGCCGTCTGGGACAGGCGGTCGACCACGACGTCGACGCCGTCGCCCGGGCCATGGTCACCGCACTGGACGACGCCGCCGGTGAGTCCCGGCCGGACGCGCCCGAGCGGTCGCGGCGCGCCGCGTGGGCCGCCGAGCACGTCTCCGCCACTGCAGCGGCCGGGCGGGTCGTCGAGGTCGTCGAGGACGTCGCGAGGAGCAGCCGGTGAGCGCAACGACCCTGCCGCGGCACGACGACGGACGCCCCACCCGCGTCGTGCTCCTCGTCTACAACGACGCTCACGCGGACTCCCGGGTGCTCAAGACGGCCGACTCCCTGCGTCGCGCCGGCGCGCAGGTGGCGATCCTCGCCGTGGCGCGGACGCACCTCGGCTACCCGCCCACGGCCGAGCGACTGCCGAACGGGGTGGAGCTCGTCCGGTTGCGCGAACCGGGGTTCATCACCTGGGTCCCGCGGCTCAAGCGAGCCCTCCGGCGCATACGGACACTCCTCGCGCCGCGCCCCACCCCTGGTGCCGACGGCCCACCTCCCGGCGAGAGCCCGCTTCCCGACGAGAGTCCCCGGCCCGGCGCGCGCACCCCCGGTGCCCACCCCCGGCCTGCGCTGCGGAACGCCGTGCTCGCCCGGCTCCTCGACCCCGTCGACCGGCTGGCGCGCACGGTCATCCTCACCCACTACTGGGCGCTCGCCACCCGCGAGGGCCGGCGGCGACGTCCCGACGTCGTCCACGCCAACGACGGCAACACGCTGGTCCCGGGCCGGCTCATCACCCGCGGCACCGGGGCGCGCCTCGTCTACGACTCCCACGAGCTGTGGCGCCACCGCAACGTGCGCGACCGGCCGGTGGGCAAGCACGTCGAGGCGGCCATCGAGCGGTACGTCATCACCCGGGCCGACGGCGTCATCACCGTCTCCCCATCGATCGCCCGGTGGCTGCAGCGCACCTACCGGCTGCCCGAGATGCCCACCCTGGTGCGGAACATCCCCGTCGCGACCGACCCGCCCGCCCCCTCCGACGGCCGCCTCCGACAGCTCGCCGGACTCGGCCCCGCGGACCGCGTCATCGCCTACGGGGGGCGCATCACGACGAGCCGCGGCCTGGAGGAGACCATCGCGAGCCTCGCGCTCCTGCCCGACGACATCCACCTCGTCGTCCTGGGCTACGGTGACGCCGGCTACCTGGCTGCGCTGCAGCGGCAGGCGGAGGCTGCCGGGGTACGCCACCGGCTCCACCTCGTCGGCAGGGTCGCGCCCCACGAGGTCGCGGGCGC
Source organism: Georgenia sp. (assembly GCA_027322565.1). Classification (GTDB taxonomy): domain Bacteria; phylum Actinomycetota; class Actinomycetes; order Actinomycetales; family Actinomycetaceae; genus Oceanitalea. The sequence continues at coordinate 7,442 of DAHVRG010000279.1, read as the reverse complement.
GCTCGCCGACGCGGACCTCTCCGTCGTCTTCGTCCGCCCCACGTGCCTCTCCTACGAGTACTCGCTGCCGAACAAGCTCTTCGAGGCGATCCACGCCGGCATCCCGATCGCCGCGGCGGACCTGCCGGACACCCGGGAGATCGTCGAGCGCTACGGCGTGGGGGAGATCTTCGGTCTCATGGACGACGACGCCGAGCCGTCGGTCGGCGCGCACCGTGCCGAGGCGGCCGCGATGGCGCAGACGATGAGTCGGGTCCTGGCCGACCCCGGCCGCTACCGAGACGCGGCGCGGGCCGCCGCCACCGTGCTCACGTGGCAGCGCGAGGAGGCGCGGCTGCTCGCGCTCTACCGGCGTCTCCTCGGCTGACGGGGGCGGCCGCGCCCGACTCGGCCGCCGCGCGCGGGCGGACGGGACCGCGTCGCCGCGTGGTGCCCCGCCCGTACACTCGCCAGCGTGAGGAACGTGCTGAGCATCGTGCGCCCCCTGCTCAGGGTGCTCCCGCCCGGTAGCCGGCGCTTCCTGCTCACCTACGGGATCCTCACCGCCGCACTCGCCCTGCTCGACCTCGTCGCGCTGGGCCTCGTCGGCACCCTGCTCCAGTCGGTGCTCAGCGGCGGGGAGACCTCCCTGCCCCTCGTCGGAGACCTCGGGTCGACGACGGGCCAGGTCACCGCCCTCGTCACCGTGTGCGCGGTCATCGTGCTCAAGGGGGTGTGCGCCGTCGCGCTGCTGCGCGTGGCCACCCGGCGCTTCGCGCGCCACGAGGTGGCAATCGGGGACCGGCTGCTCGCCGCCTACCTCGCCTCCCCGTGGGAGGACCGGCTGGCGAAGAACACCTCCGAGCTGGTGCGCACCGTCGACGTCGGGGTCGGCGTCACGGTGGCCGGCGTGCTCATCCCGACGATGACGCTCTTCGGCGAGGTCGGCACGATGCTCGCCGTCGTCGTCGCCATCGTCGTCTTCGACCCGCTCGTCGCGGCCGTGACCATCGTCTACCTCCTGCTCGTCGCGGTCCTGCTCGCCGGGGTCATCTCCCCGCGGGCCGTGGCGAGCGGGCGGGAGAACCGCACCTGGTCCCAGCGCACGGTCCGGGTGCTCTCCGAGGCCCTCGGCGCCCTCAAGGAGGTCACCCTCGCCGGACGGACCCCGGACGTGCAGGAGCGGGTGCACGCCACCCGCACCCACTCCTCGCGGGCCCGCGCGGAGGCGAACTTCCTCGGCCAGGTGCCGCGGTACGTGCTGGAGACCGCGCTCATCCTCGGCTTCGCGCTCATCGCCGGCGTCGGCTACCTCACCGGGGGTACCGCCGGCGCGGTTGCCGCCGTCGGGATGTTCGGCGTCGCCGGGTTCCGGCTCGTCCCCTCCCTCACCCGGATGCAGACCGTCCAGTCGACGGTGAACTCCAACGCCGCGTACGCGCGGCAGGTGGTCGCCGACATCACCGACTCCGAGGCGCTGCTCGCCCGGCGGGCCGCCGAGCGGCCGCAGCACGAGCTCACCGTCGAGCACCCCGACATCGTGCTCCACGACGTCACCTTCGCCTACCCGGGGGCCGACGTCCCGGCCCTGGACCGGGTGAGCCTGCGTATCCCGGCCGGCTCGCACGTCGCCTTCGTCGGGGCGTCCGGGGCGGGCAAGTCGACGATGGTGGACATCCTCCTCGGCCTGCTCGAGCCGACGTCCGGCCACCTCGAGGTCGGTGGGGAGCGGCTCGAGCTGGTGCTCGACTCGTGGCGGCGTCGCATCGGCTACGTCCCGCAGGACGTCTCGCTCTTCGACGCCACGGTCGCGGAGAACGTCGCCCTCACCTGGGACGTGGCGAAGGTCGACGAGGCGAAGGTGCGCACCGCGCTCGCCCGGGCGCAGCTGCTCGAGACCATCGACGCCCGCGAGGGCGGCATCCACGCCCGCATCGGCGAGCGCGGTGTGGCTCTCTCCGGCGGCCAGCGGCAGCGGCTCGGTATCGCGCGCGGGCTGTACAACGACCCGCGGGTGCTCGTCATGGACGAGGCGACCAGCGCCCTCGACACCGCGACCGAGGCGGCGGTCACCCGGGCGATCGACGACCTCCACGGCGATGTCACCGTCATCACGGTCGCACACCGGCTGGCGACGATCCGCGACTCCGACATCGTCTTCTTCCTGCGCGACGGCCGGCTCGTGGCCCAGGGCAGCTTCGAGGAGGTCGTCGCGCAGGTGCCCGACTTCGCGGAGCAGGCGGCGCTCGCCGGCCTCCGCGAACCCTGACGGGCGAGCCCGGGTGACCTTGCCCACGACCGGCCAGGCCGGAGATCTTCACTTGTAGTATTCCGGCCGTGCCGTCCAGGACGACGCGGAGGGAGACGCCGCGCCACGCGAGGGGTCCGCGCGTCGTGCTGCCTCCACGCAGCTACCGGCCCGAGCTCCACGGCATCCGCGGGCTCGCCCTCCTCCTCGTCGTCCTCTTCCACCTCTTCGGCAACGGGCGCATCTCCGGTGGCATCGACGTCTTCCTCGCGATCACCGGGTTCCTCTTCACCCAGTCCCTGCTCCGCCGAGCCGTCGAGGGACACGGACGGGTGCCGCTGCGCCAGCACTTCGGCCGGGTCGGGCAACGGCTGGTGCCGCCCGTCCTCATCACGCTCGTCGCGGTCGCGGTCGCGACGGTCGCCTGGCTGCCGAGCACCCGGTGGCTCCAGGTCGCGCGCGAGCTCGCCGCCTCGGCGCTGTACGTCGAGAACTGGGAGCTCATCGCCTCCCAGCTCGACTACGACGCCGCAGGGCCCAGCTCGAGCCCGCTACAGCACATCTGGTCGCTGTCCGTCCAGGGACAGTTCCACCTGCTGTGGCCTTTCGTCGTCATGGCCGCCGTCGCTCTCGCGCTGCGGCTGCGTGTCTCCCCGGTGCGGTCGCTCGCCGTCGTGACCGGTGGGGTGACGGCGGTGTCGTTCGCGTTCTCCGTCTGGTTCACCGGTCACCACCAGGAGGTGGCGTACTACCACACGGGGGCCCGCCTCTGGGAGCTCACCCTGGGCGGGCTCGTCGCGCTGGCGCTGCCGCACCTGCGCCTACCGGCGTGGCTGCGCACCGTGTTCGCGTGGGCCGGCCTGGCACTCATCGTCTGCTGCGGCCTCGTCCTCGAGGCGAGCCAGTTCCCGGGTGTCGCGTCGCTGTGGCCGGTAGGCGGTCTCGTCCTCCTCCTGGCCGCCGGCTCCGAGCCGCTCCGGTTCGGCCCCCACCGGCTGCTCGTGGCCAAGCCGCTGACGTTCGTCGCCGACATCTCTTACGCCCTGTACCTGTGGCACTGGCCGGTGCTCGTGTTCTACCTCGCGGTGCGCGAGCGCGCGGCGGTCGGCTACCGGGGGGCGCTCGTCGTCCTCGCGGTCTCCGTCGCGCTCGCGTGGGTGACGACGCGGCTCGTCGACGGCACCATCGACGTCCGTCTGACCCGCCTCGCCGGGCACCGCAGGTTCGTCGTCGTCACGTCCACGCTGGTCGCGGCCGGTGTGGCCTCGGGGTCCTCCGCGGCCTGGCTGCACGTCAACCAGGAGCGCGCGATCGCGGCGAGCATCCAGCGCTCGAGCGAGCAGCCGGGTGCCGCCGTCCTCATCGGCGACGACGTCTCGCGCGCCGCAGACCGGGCGGTGGACTCGGCCGACGTCGTCCCCCTGCTCGCGGCGGTCGCCAAGGACCTGCCCGAGGTCTACGGCTGGGGCTGCATCCAGGACCTGGCCGACAGCCCGGAGTTCGACGAGGTCCTCGTCTGCGACGACCCCGAGGGGCGCGACGGCCCCCGCGTCGTCATGGCCGGCGGTTCCCACGTGCAGCAGTGGTGGCCCGCCATGGCCGCCGTCGCCGAGAGCGCGAACTGGGAGCTCATCGTCGTCGACAAGGACGGCTGCCAGCTCACCGCCGACCGGGACGACTCCCGCGGTGCCCGGGTGAACAGCAGCTGCTACCGGTGGAACGAGAGCGCCTTCGACGTCATCGTCGACCTCGATCCCGACGCCGTCTTCAGCCTCGGGTCGACGACCCGCGGTGGGCAGGAGCGGACGCCCGAGGGGTTCGTCGACCTGTGGCATCAGCTCGCCGACGAGGAGATCCCCGTCGTCGCCATCCGCGACACCGTCCGCCTGCCGGAGCGGGTGCCGGACTGCCTCGCCCGGGTCGGCTACGACCCGGTCACCTGCGGCGTCGCCCGGTCCGACGTCCTGCTCGACAGCTACCCGCCCGCGGGGGACATGCCCCCCAACGTGACGTTCGTCGACATGACCGACCTCGTGTGCGAGCCGGAGCACTGCCCCGCGATCATCGGCAACGTCATCGTCTACCGCGACGGGAGCCATGTGACGGCGACGTACATGAAGACCCTCGCCCCCTTCTTCGAGCAGCGCCTCCGTGTGGAGACGCCGTGGCTCTTCGGGCGCGGGTAGGGACGGCCACCGCGGCGAGCAGCGCGGCGCGGATCCGGGCACGCGGCCTCAGGACGTCAGGCGGATGACGTAGCTGACGGCGAGGACGAGGAGGAACAGGACGCCGACGACGGCGAGGACGAGCTGGGGCCCACCGATCCGCAGGGCGCCCCGGTCGGTGTGCCGGGCCAGGGCGACCAGGACCGCGCCGATGAGCGGGACGAGGAGGATCGTCACTGCCTGGGCGGTGATGATGAGCTGGACCGGGATGCCCCCGAAGGTGACGGCGACCACCCCGCCGAGCACCATGACGAGCGTGATGAGGCCCTTGACCTTGGTCGAGCTCAGCCCGCCCTGCTCGACCCCGAACGCCCCGGCGAGCATCGACCCGCCGATCGTGCTGTTGCCGAGGAGGGAGGAGAACGCCGCGGCCCACAGACCCAGTGCGAACAGCACGGTGGCCCAGCGCCCGAGCGTCGGCTCGAGGATCACTGCCATGTCGGCGGGGGACGCGACGCTCGCGCCGGCCGGGTTCAGCACGGCGGCTGCGGCCACCATGATGACGGCGGAGAGGGAGCCGAGGATCACCGAGCCCAGAGCGGCGTCCCGGCGCGCTGTCTTGAAGTCGGCCTCGGTCCAGCCCTTCTCCCGCACGAGCTGGATCTGGTAGAAGGCGCCCACGACGGAGAACGTCGTGGCCACGGCGCCGACGACGAGCGCCGTCGAGCCGGTGGGGATGGAGGGGAGGAGTCCGCTGACGAAGGAGCCGAGGTCGGGCCGGGCGACCGCCGCGGTGACGACGAAGATGACGAGCATTGCGAGGATGATGCCGATCATCGTGCGCTCGAGGTTGCGGTAGAACAGCGGCAGCCAGAGGAAGCCGATGGCCAACGCCGTGAAGAGCGCGGCGAACAGCGCGGTGTCGCCGCCGAAGAGGACGTCGCTCGCCGCCCCGGTGGCCACCGAGTTGCCCGCCTGGAAGGAGGCGGTCACGAGGAAGGCGCCGACCCCGACGAGGACGCCGACGGCGCGCCCCATGAGGTGCGAGACGGTGGCGATCGGGCCACGGTCGGTGGACAGGCCGATCCGCACCGAGAGGTTCACGAAGCACAGCATGAGGACGGTGGCCACCACCGGCACCCACACGAGCTGGTAGGCGAACTCCGCACCCATCGACGACGCCGTCGTGATGCTTCCGGGGCCGAACACGAGCGCCGCGGTGACGAAGGCGGGCCCGAGCCGACCGGAGGTGCGCCGGCGGGTGGACGAAGCGGTCTGCGTCATTGGAAACCCTTTTCTCCGAGGTGGGCACGAACCTACGGTGCGCTCCGGTCGAGCGTCAAGAGGCTCGACCGGAGCGGGACGCGGCACCCGGTACCTACCCGAGGAGGCGGTCGAGGATGCCCTCGGCCACACTGGCCTCGGCGGCGAAGCTGAGCTCGCGGCTGGCGGCGTCCGTGCTCGCCTTGAACCCGGCGACGTCCGCCCGGGACAGCCGGGCCACCGACGCCGCGCAGGCGTCGACCGTGAAGTCCTCGGCGACGACGCCGAGCCGGTGCTCGGTCACCACCCGCGCCATCTCCGGGCTAGGCCCCACGGCCACGGCGAGGCGCGCCTGGACGAAGTCGAAGAGCTTGTTCGGCAGGGTGCGGGCGGCGTTGGTGTTGAACGGTGGGATCCAGAAGACCCCGACGTCGTACCGGTTGAGCGTGGCGGGCAGGTCAGCGGGCGGGACCGGGTCGTGGAAGGTGACCCCGGGGAGGCCGGCCGCGCGGTCGCGCAGGGCGCGCAGGTAGCGTCCGCCGTCGCCGCCGGGCATGAGGTACAGGTCCAGCGAGTAGCCCCTGCCGAGGGCGGCGACGACGTCGAGCATCGCCTCGAGGTTGCGGCCGGGGATCGCACCGCCCGAGTGGACGAGCCGGATCGTCGGGGCGTCGACCCCGGTGGGGGAGAGGTCGGCCCACGGCGCAGCGTTGCGCATCACCTGCGGCCGCACGCCGTAGTGCTCGGCGTACAGGTCTGCGATCGACGCCGCCACGGTGGTCGTGGCGGCGCTGAGGGGCAGGTAGGTGCGGCACAGGTGGTCCATGAGCGGGGCGACGAGCAGCCGCCAGGCGAGCACGTGCGTGCGCTCCTCCGGCGCCCACTCGTGCAGGTCCGCCCACACCGGGGCACCGGCGGCGAGCCGGTGCGCCACCGGGAGGGCGCGGGCGTCGTTGGAGACGACGGCGTCCCACCGCTTCCCCTCCGCGAGCCGCAATGCGTGCTCGGCGGCCGGTGCCGCCAGCTCGGCGGCGCGCCAGCGGCGGGCGGCGAGGAGGGCGACACCGCGGGGTGTCTGCGGCAGGGAGGGGGCACCGTCCGGGAGGCGCAGGTGCTCGTCGGCCCCGGCGGGCGCAGGCCCGTAGCCGATGGTCGTCACGTGCGCCTGGCGGGTGACGACGGACAGCTGCCGCAGCACCCGGGCGTCGCTGTGGATCGGGGAGAAGGAGACCACGAGGACGCGGGGACGGGCAGGCACACGGTGATGCTAGCGGCGGACCTCGACCGGTCGGTGCCGGAGCGGCGCCGTCCTGGGCGAGCCCACGGACTCAGGCGGTCAGCTCCTCGACGATCGGCACGAGCGCCTCGGCGAGGAGCGGGGTCACGCTGCGCACGTAGGTGTCGGTGAGGTGGGTGCCCTGCCGGTAGAGGAGGACGCCGCCGATCACCGGGACGCACTGCTCGTCCGGACATACCCAGCCGGTGGGGTCGACGACCCGTGCGGTGGGCACACGTTCAGCGGCGGCCCGCTGGGTCGGGGCGGCGCTCGCCGCGATGCCGTCCGCGCGGTCGAAGGCGCACGCCGTGAGGTCGTCCGGGTGCTCGGCGACGCACTCGTAGACCTCCAGCTCCGGGCTCGGGTTGTCGAGCAGCGCGACGACCGGGATGCCGAGCTCCGCAAGATGCTCCCAGCGCGCGACGAGGCCGTCCTCCATCGCCGCGGCGGTGCGGTCGTCCGGGCGCTCCCGGCTCTCCGGCGCCACCCCGTGGCGCTGGCCGGTGACGAC
>DAHVRG010000276.1 GCA_027322565.1 Georgenia sp. | reverse complement strand
CGGCGGGGAGGTCGCGGCGCTCGTCGTCATCGAGGCGGTCGCCCGCCTCCTCCCGGGCGTCGTGGGCAACCCGGAGTCGCTCGTCGAGGAGTCCCACGGGGCCGCCGGGCTGCTCGAGTACCCGGTCTTCACCAAGCCCGCGGAGTGGCGCGGCCTCGCCGTGCCGGAGGTCCTCACCTCCGGGCACCACGCGAACGTCGCCCGGTGGCGGCGGGACCGGGCGCTGGAACGCACCGCCGAGCGCCGGCCCGACCTGCTCGCCCGGCTCGCCCCGCAGGACCTCGACCGGGCGGACCGCGCCGTGCTCGCGCGGCTCGGCTGGTACGTGGGGGAGCGCGGCCCCCGACGGGCGCACGTCCGTCCCGCGCGGGACGACGACGCCGCCGCGCTGGCCGAGCTCGCCGCCGCCACCTTCCCGCTGGCCTGCCCGCCGTCGCTGCCGGCCGCGGCCGTGGCCGAGTTCGTCTCCACCCAGCTGGACGAGGCGAGCTTCGCCCGCTACCTCGCCGACCCGCGGCGCATCCTCCACGTCGCCGTGGACGAGGGGAGCGGTGAGCTGCTCGGCTACACGATGACCGTCCTCGACTCCCCGCCGCCCGGTGAGGAGGACGGCCGCGGCGTGGCGGAGCTGAGCAAGTGCTACGTCCGGCCGGACGTCCACGGCGGCGGTCTCGCCGGGCGGCTGCTCGAGGCGGCGATCGCCGCGGCGGGGGACCGCGGGGCGAGGTCGATGTGGCTGGGCACGAACACGGCCAACCGGCGCGCCCGCCGCTTCTACGAACGGACCGGGTTCGCCGTCGTGGGGCGGCGGACCTTCGTCGTCGGCGGCGTGCCGAACGACGACGTGGTGATGAGCACACCGATTTCCGCGCCCTGACACGGTGTGGCAAGATGTACCGGTCATGCGCCCGCACGCGCACGGTCTGCCACGGGGGACCGACGCAGGAGGGTGCGCGACCTCCATTCGACGACGCGGCAGCCGATGCTGCCACGAGCAAGCGCCGGTGACCTGTGGCACCAGCGGGAAGGCCGAACCATGCAGACCCTCGACCACGTCGACGCAGCGTCCCTGCGCGACGACATCCCCGACTTCCGGGCCGGTGACACCCTCAGGGTGCACGTCAAGGTCGTCGAGGGGAACCGCAGCCGTGTCCAGGTGTTCCAGGGCTACGTCGTGGCGCGTTCCGGCGCCGGTGTGCGCGAGACGTTCATCATCCGCAAGGTGAGCTTCGGCGTCGGCGTCGAGCGCACGTTCCCGGTGCACTCCCCGACGATCGACAAGATCGAGGTCGTCCAGCGCGGCGACGTGCGGCGCGCGAAGATCTACTACATGCGCGGCCTCCAGGGGAAGAAGGCTCGCATCCGCGAGAAGCGCTGACCGCGCCCCGAACCACGTACCATCGCTTCTGCCCGGCTCGCTCGAGCCGGGCAGAAGTTCTTTTGTGACAGGAGCTGCTGCCGGCCGTGAGCACCGACGACGAATCCGCGCCGTCCACTCCGTCCCACGGACGTCGAGACCGCGACCGGCTGCGGGCGGAGGCGGAGGGCACCGCCGCGGCGAGGCCGGCGAAGCGCGGGTGGCTCCGCGAGACGGCGATCGTCGTCGTCAGCGCCCTGGTGCTGTCGGTCATCATCAAGACCTTCCTCGTCCAGGCGTTCTTCATCCCGTCCGGGTCGATGGAGGACACCCTCGCAGTTGGCGACCGGGTGCTGGTGAGCAAGCTCGCGCCGGGGCCGCTCGACGTCAACCGCGGCGACGCCGTCGTCTTCGTCGACCCGGGGGGCTGGCTCGACCCGGTGCCCGACACCCGCAACGCCTTCCAACGGGGGGCGGAGGAGTTCCTCACGTTCGTCGGACTGCTCCCGCAGAACGCCGGTGAGCACCTCATCAAGCGGGTGATCGGCCTGGGCGGCGACACCGTCGAGTGCTGCGACGACGACGGCCGGCTGGTCGTCAACGGGGTGAGCATCGAGGAGCCCTACCTCAAGCCCGGCGTGACCCCGAGCGACCGGGAGTTCTCCGTCACGGTGCCCGAGGGGCACCTGTGGCTCATGGGCGACAACCGATCCAACTCCCAGGACTCCCGCTCGCACCAGGGCTCCTCGGGCGGCGGTGCGGTGCCGATGAGCAACGTCGTGGGCACGGCCATGCTCATCCTCTGGCCGGTCGACCACTGGACCGTGCTGCGCAACCCAGGCGACACCTTCGCGGCCGTCCCCGACCCCTGACGCACCGGCGTGGGTCGCCGCTGGGTGGCCCGCGGTGCTTACGATGGGCGCGTGCCTCCCGCCAGCCGACCCCCGACGCGTCACCTCGAGCGTGAGCTGTTCGCCGCCGGGCACCGGATCGTCGCCGGCATGGACGAGGTCGGCCGCGGCGCGCTGGCGGGTCCGGTGAGCGTCGGCGTCGTCGTCGTCGACGAGACGACGGGGCGCCTGCCCCGCGGACTGCGCGACTCCAAGCTGCTCACCCCGGCCGCCCGTGAGGCGCTGTGCGAGCCGGTGCGCCGCTGGTCGCTCGGCAGCGCCGTCGGGCACGCCCAGCCCGCGGAGATCGACTCCGTCGGGATCATCGGGGCACTGCGCCTCGCGGGGAACCGTGCCCTGGCCACGCTCGCCGCCCAGGGGCTGGTGCCCGACATCGTCATCCTCGACGGCGTCCACGACTGGCTCACCCCACCCGAGGACCTCTTCGCCGACCTCGACGCGGGCGGCTTCCCCGCACCGCCGCCGGTGCGCACCCAGGTCAAGGGCGACCTGCGCTGCGCCGTCGTCGCCGGTGCGAGTGTGCTGGCCAAGTGCGAGCGGGACGCGCTCATGGTCGAGCTGGCCGCGTGGCACCCCGAGTACGGCTGGGACTCCAACAAGGGCTACTCCGCCCCCGAGCACCTCGGTGCGCTGCGCACACACGGCACCACCGAGCTGCACCGGCGCTCCTGGCGGCTGCCGACGGCCGAGGAGCTGGCGGACGGTGCCGTGGCCCCCGCGCTGCTCGAGGCCGACGGTGTCGCAGAGCCTGCCGACGCGTCCGCTGTGGTGCAGACCATGCCCGTCCCGGCCCCCGCTGGTGCGGCGCTGCCGGCCGGTCCAGGGGCATGATGGACGCGTGAGCGCTGAGGACCTGGAGAACTACGAGGCCGAGCTCGAGCTCGGGCTGTACCGCGAGTACCGCGACGTCGTGGGGCTGTTCTCCTACGTCGTGGAGACCGAGCGCCGCTTCTACCTCGCCAACGAGGTGGACCTGCAGGTGCGTACCGCCGGCGGGGAGGTGTTCTTCGAGCTGACCCTCGGCGACGCCTGGGTGTGGGACGTCTACCGCTCGGCGCGGTTCGTCCGCTCGGTGCGTGTGGTGACCTTCAAGGACGTCAACGTCGAGGAGCTACCCCGCGCGGAGCTCGGCCTGCCCTCCTGAGGTCGCCGCGGAGGCTGCTCCACGACGCGCTCCCGCGCGGCGCCCGTCCCCGGCCCCGTGGGGCGCCTCATGCCGGCACCGGCCCCCTCCGTGACGCTGGTCGCGGAGGTGGTGCCCGGTGGCCGCGAAGGACGAGCTCGGCGCCCTCGGCGAACGCATCGCCGTGGCGATGCTCGAGGCGGACGGCTACGAGATCCTCGACCGCAACTGGCGGTGCCGGGAGGGCGAGATCGACGTCGTCGCCCGGGACCCGGAGCTCGACGCGATCGCCTTCGTCGAGGTCAAGACGCGGAGCGGGACGAGGTTCGGCCACCCCGCCGAGGCGGTCCACGCCGCCAAGCTCGCCCGGCTGCGCCGGCTCGCCGCGCGCTGGTTGACGGAGCACCCGGTGCGGGCGGAGGAGGTGCGGATCGACGTCGTCGCGGTCCTCCGCCGCCGGGGTCGCCCCGCGCTCGTCCAGCACCTGCGGGCGGTGGGCTGACGTGGGCCTGGCCCGAACCTGGTCCGTCGCGATCGTCGGCGTCGAGGGGCACCTCGTCCAGGTCGAAGCGCACTCCACGAGCGGGCTGCCGGCCTTCACCCTCGTCGGGCTCCCGGACACGTCGCTGTCCGAGGCCAGGGAACGCGTGCGTGCCGCCGTCACCTCCAGCGCCCTGCGGTGGGATACGCGCCGCCGCACCGTCAACCTCTCCCCGGCGTCGCTGCCGAAGGCGGGGTCGGTGTTCGACCTCGCCGTCGCGGTCGCCTGCCTCGGGGCCGACGGGCTGGCCTCCGCCGAGCGGGCGGCAGGTGTGGTCCACCTCGGCGAGCTCGGGCTCGACGGCCGGGTCCACCCTGTCCGCGGCGTCCTCCCGGCCGTGGCGGCCGCGGTCGCCTCCGGCCGGCCCGACGTCATCGTCCCCGCCGCCAACCTCGCCGAGGCGCGGCTCGTGCCCGGTGCCCGGGTGTGCGGCGTGCGCCACCTCGCCGAGCTCGCCCGCACCTACGGCGCCGACGTCACCCCGCCCTCCGTCGAGGCGGTACCCGACCCCACCGGGACACCACCGCGGCCCGCGGTCCCCGACCTCGCCGACGTCGTCGGCCAGACGGACGCCCGCTTCGCGCTCGAGGTCACGGCCGCGGGCGGGCACCACCTCCTCATGGTCGGACCGCCCGGCGCCGGGAAGACGATGCTCGCCGCCCGGCTCCCCGGGCTCCTCCCGGACCTCGAGGACGAAGACGCGCTCGAGGTCACCGCCATCCACTCGGTAGCCGGCACCTTCGACCCGGGAGGTGGGCTGCTGCGCCGTCCGCCCTTCGAGGACCCGCACCACACCGCCACTGCCCAGGCGATCGTCGGCGGGGGCGCGGGGGTCCCGCGGCCCGGGGCCGCCTCCCGCGCGCACCGCGGGGTGCTCCTCCTCGACGAGGCCCCGGAGTTCGCCCGCCGGGTGCTGGACTCGCTGCACCAGCCGCTGGAGAACGGCGAGGTCGTCGTCCACCGGGCCCGCGGCTCGGCGCGCTACCCGGCCCGGTTCCAGCTCGTCCTCGCCGCAACCCGTGCCCCTGCGGCAAGGCGTCGGGGAAAGGGCTGGCGTGCACCTGCACCCCGCTCGAGCGACGCCGGTACCTCGCCCGGCTCTCCGGACCGCTCCTCGACCGCGTCGACCTCCAGATCGACGTCCCGGCCCTCACCCGGGCGGCGGCCGCGCTCGGCAGCCGCGAGGAGAGCAGCGCCGCGGTGGCGGCCCGGGTCGGGGCCGCGCGGGCGGCCCAACGGGAGCGGCTCGCGGGCACGCCGTGG
>DAHVRG010000273.1 GCA_027322565.1 Georgenia sp. | reverse complement strand
GGGTCGCGCTGTGGGTCACCGTCAACGAGCCGTGGTGCGCGGCGTTCCTCGGCTACGCCTCCGGCGTCCACGCACCGGGCCGCACCGAGCCGGGTGCCGCGCTGGCCGCGGCCCACCACCTCAACCTCGCCCACGGGCTGGCGAGCCAGGCGATTCGCTCCGAGCTCGGTGAGGGGACGCCGGTCTCGGTGTCGCTCAACCTCCACGTCACGCGCCCGGTGGACCCGGAGTCCGGCGCCGACCTCGAGGCCGTCGCCCAGCTCGACGCCGTCGGCAACCACGTCTTCCTCGGCCCGCTCCTGGACGGCAGCTACCCCACCCGGCTGCTGCGCGACACCGCGCACCTCACCGACTGGTCCTTCGTCCGCCCGGGTGACCTCAGCACCACCCGCCAGCGCATCGACGTCCTCGGCGTCAACTACTACTCCACCCAGCTCGCCCGCCGCTGGACGGGGGAGGGGCCCGCCCCGCGCGCGGACGGGCACGGGGCGGGGCCCTCCCCGTGGGTGGGGGCCGACGACGTCGAGCTCGTCGCCGTCCCGCCCCCGCACACCGCGATGGGCTGGAACATCGAGCCCGAGGCGCTCGAGGAGCTCCTCCTCGCGCTCGACAACGCCTACCCCGACCAGCCGCTCATGGTCACCGAGAACGGCGCCGCCTTCGACGACGTCGTCGCCCCGGACGGGCGGGTGCACGACACCGCCCGGGTCGCCTACCTCCACGGCCACGTCGCGGCGGTGCTGCGCGCCCGCGAAGCGGGCGTCGACCTCCGCGGCTACCTGGCGTGGTCCTTCCTCGACAACTTCGAGTGGGCACAGGGGTACACCAAGCGCTTCGGCCTCGTCCGCGTCGACTACGACACCCTGGCGCGTACCCCCAAGGACTCCGCACTGTGGTTCCGCGAGCTCATCCGCACCGGCCGCCTGCCGGGTGTGGAGCAGGCGGCGGCCCTGCCGCCGCTGGAGTACGACGACGCCCGGCCCGCACCGTCGGCGGCCCGCTGATGGCCCGGCCACGACGCGGACGCAAACGCCCCTACGGGGACCCCCACGTCCCGCTCGACCCGGACCGGATCGGTGCCGTCCCGCGCACCGAGACCGGGCCGGGCGGCGAACCGTACACGGTGCGGACCGTGCGCGGCACGGAGAAGTCCTACCGCTGCCCGGGGTGCAACCAGCTCATCCCCCCGGGGACCCCGCACGTCGTCGCCTGGCCGAACGAGCCGCTCCTCGGCGGGGGCCTGGAGGAGCGGCGGCACTGGCACACCGCATGCTGGCGGCGGGCCTGAGCCGAGAACCGTTGCCGGGTCCCTGACCCCGGTTTACCCTCCGAGGAGTGGCAACGTCGCCACCGGACGAGAGGGGCCAACGATGGGGGCAGGTCGGGACCGCACCCGCGGGGCACACCGTGGCTGAGTCCGTCGCGCAGGGGGCGGGGGCCTCACCCCGCACCGTGCGCGCCATCCGCCGGGCCCGGCGCGGCCGGGTGAAGTACAACCGGCGCGAGGCGCTGGCCGGCTACCTGTTCATCTCGCCGTGGATCGTCGGGTTCCTCATCTTCACCGCCGGGGCGATGATCTGGAGCCTGGCCATCGCGTTCAGCGACTACAACCTGGCGACGAACGAGATGCGGCCGGTCGGCACGCGGAACTTCGAGAACCTCATCGAGGACCCGAGGGTGCGCACCTCGCTGGCCAACACGCTCTTCTACGCCATCATGTTCGTCCCGCTCGAGGTCGTCTTCGCGCTCGGGCTGGCGATGCTCCTCGTGCGGCTCGGCCGCGGCAGCGGCGTCTTCCGCACCGTGTACTACCTGCCCAAGATGACCCCGGCGGTGGCCACCGCCGCCGTCTTCTTCCTCCTCCTCAACGGCAACACCGGGGCGATCAACCAGGGGCTGCGCTTCCTCGGGGTCGAGGGACCCCAGTGGCTCGTCGACCCGTCGTGGGTCAAGCCCTCGATCGTCCTCATGTCGCTGTGGGCTGTCTCCGGCACGATGGTCATCTTCCTCGCGGCGCTGAAGAACGTCCCCCGCGAGCTCTACGAGGTGGCCTCCATCGACGGTGCCGGCCCGGCGCGGCAGTTCTGGTCGATCACCCTGCCGATGATCTCCCCGGCGCTGTTCTTCAACACCATCGTGCTGAGCATCGCCGCCTTCCAGACCTTCGACCAGGCCTACCTGCTCTTCTGGCGCGACCAGAACAACCCCTCGCCGGAGGCCTCCCTCTTCTACGCCGTCTACCTCTTCCAGCAGGCGTTCCGGCAGTTCAACTTCGGGTTCGCCTCTGCGATGGCCTGGCTCATGTTCGTCATCATCATGACGGTCACGGCGATCCAGGTCCGGGTCGGCAACCGGCTCGTCTATTACGAGGGGGGTCGCTGATGACCGCCGTGAACCGCCCCGAGGCCGTCGTCGCCGTCGACCGGATGGCCGACGAGGTCACCGGCCGCGACCGCTACGGGACGCGCCGGCGGGACAAGCCACCCTTCCGGTTCGGACCCGGCAAGGCGCTGCTGTGGCTCCTCGTCGTGCTGTTCGCGGTCGTCTTCATGTACCCGTTCGCCTGGCTGCTCGCCGCCAGCCTCAAGCCGCGGGGCCAGGTGTTCGACAACCGGCTCGTCCCCGAGACGTTCGTGTGGTCGAACTACGCCGAGGTGTGGTCCCAGCTGCCCCTGCTCCACTGGCTGTTCAACAGCATCGCCATCGCGCTCCTCGCGGCGACGACCGTGGCGGTGTCCAGCACGATGGTCGCCTTCGGGTTCGCCCACTTCCGCTTCCCGGGACGGACGGTGCTCTTCGGGCTCGTGCTGGCGACGATGATGCTCCCGGGGGCGGTGACCATGGTGCCCGTCTACCTCATCTGGAAGTCCGTCGGGCTGCTCGGCACGTGGGCACCGCTGTGGGCGTTCAACCTCTTCGGCTCGGCCTTCTACATCTTCCTCCAGCGCCAGTTCCTCCTCGGGCTGCCCCGGGAGCTCTTCGAGGCTGCCCGCGTCGACGGCGCCAGCTACTGGCGGATCTTCTGGCGGATCGTCATGCCGTTGTCCGTGCCGTCGTTCATCATCGTGTTCCTCTTCGAGTTCCAGGCCAGCTGGAACAACTTCCAGATGGCCCTCATCTACCTCAACGCCGGCAGCGTGGAGGAGTTCACCGCGCCGCTCGGCATCGCCTACGCGATGACCCGGTACAGCCCGACGGCCGGTGGCCAGGGCGACTACCAGTACGTCATGGTCGCGTCCCTGCTCGTCATCGTCCCGATGCTCATCCTTTTTGCCTTCGGACAGCGGTACTTCATCGAGGGCATCGCGACGACGGGACGGAAGGGGTGAGCACACGAAGCCGCCGCAGGTCACCTCCCGAGAACCGGTTGCGCGGGAGGGCGGTTGTGGCATTGTGACCAGACCACCGCGTCGCAGGCCCGAGGGCCGTGCCGAACCCGGCCGCGTGGCGACGGCGGGCCCGACGACGACGTCGGGAGTCCCGACTGCAAGGGGGAACGACATGAACAAGCGCCACTCGACCCTCGTCGCCCTCGGGCTGCCCGTGCTCATCGCACTGGCAGCGTGTGGCGGGGGCGGGGAGAACGGGGAAACCGACGGCACCGACGGCGGCGACGGCGCGTCGTTCTCGGCCGAGGCCACCGGGGCGATCGACGCCTGGGCGTTCGACAACGCGGACGACGTCGGAACGGCCCGCCTGGAGTACGCGGAGTCCGCGCTCGGCGAGCTCGAGGTCCAGCTCGACCCGACCGCCTTCGACGCGCAGAAGTTCACCACCCGGATGGCGGGCGGCGACGTCCCCGACGTCGTCCAGATGGACCGCCGCTACGTCGGGACGTACGCGGCGCAGGGGCTGGTCCAGCCGCTCGACCAGTGCTTCGCTGCCCACGAGGTGGACCCGGACGAGCGCTGGTACCCCTTCGTCGTCGACGACGTGCGGTGGCAGGACCAGGTGTGGGCGACCCCGCAGTTCTACCAGCCACCGGCGGTCCTCCTGAACCGGGACGTGATGAACGCCGCCGGCGTCTCGGACGAGCAGGTGGACACCTCGGACCTCGAGGTCCTGCTTCCCGCCGTCGAGGCGATGTACGCCGAGAGCGGGGGCAACCCCACGACGCTCGGGTTCGACCCCCAGCCCACCGGGCAGGCCCCGCTGTGGGTGCTCGGGATGGGGGGCACGCTCACCGACGAGGAGGGCGCCCCGACGCTCGACGACCCGGCCAACGTCGCCGCCCTGGAGCACGTCAAGGAGATCATCGACGCCCAGGGCGGGTACGCGAAGTACAAGAGCTTCGCCGACTCCTTCGACTTCTTCGGCGAGAACAACCAGTTCGTCGCCGACCAGGTCGGCTCCCAGGTCAACGCGCAGTGGTACCCGAACGTCCTCTCCCCGTACGTCGACGAGGTGGAGCTGGGGGCGGTGCCCTTCAAGGACGCCGACGGCGAGAACTTCTCGGTCGCGGGGGGCACCGCCTTCGTCATCCCCGTCGGCGCGCAGAACCCGGACGGCGCCTGCGCATGGATGGTCGAGGTCACCTCGCTCGAGGCGTGGCAGGCAGCCGGTGAGGCCCGCGCCGCGACGGTCGAGGAGAACCAGGGGGTGTTCACCGGCATCTTCACCGGGTCGCCCGAGGCGGACCAGGTGATCCGGGACGCACACGTCGTACCGTCCGGCAACGAGGCCTTCGACCAGGTCATCCAGACGTACTACGAGGTCGTCGAGTACGGGCAGTCCTTCGGGGCCTCGCCCGTGGGGCAGGAGATCACCAGCGAGCTGGTCAACGCGATGACGGCGGCGCTGCTCGGGGACAAGACGGCCGAGCAGGCGCTCGCGGACGCCCAGGCGACCGTCATGCGCGCCTACGAGAACGTCACCGGCTGAGGCCGGCGCCGGCGGGGGCGGGAGCTGCGGGAGCCCGCCCCCGTCGACGCGCCGCCGGTCCTGAAACGCGGCACGGGTGCCCGCTGCGTGCCATCCTCGGGCCATGACCAGTGGACCGCTCGCCCTCCACCGCCACGGCCCGGAGACGGGCCTGCCCCTCGTCCTGCTCCACGGGTTCCCGCTCGACTCGCGGATGTGGGACGACGTCGTCACCCGGCTCGCCGACCTGCCCGTCGTCACGGTCGACGCCCCCGGGTTCGGTGGCTCGCCGGCACCGGGCGCCGTCGCGGTCGCCGTCGGCCGCGACGCCGAGCCGTCGCTGGAGACGGCCGCCGACGCCGTCGCCGCTACCCTGCGTGCGGCGGGGGTCGAGCGGGCCGTCGTCGCGGGGCTCTCGATGGGCGGGTACGTCCTCCTCGCGCTCGCCGAGCGTCACCGCGGCCTCCTCGCCGCCGTCGGGCTGCTGGACACCAAGGCAGAGGCGGACCCCGAGGAGGCCCGGGCCAACCGGCTCCGGGTCGCGGAGGAGGCCGAGCGCACCGGCGCCGACGCCGTCGCCGGGATGGTCGAGGCCGTCCTCGGCGAGACGACGTTGGCCGAGCGCCCCGAGGTGGTCGCCCGCATGCGTGCCTGGCTGGCCCAGGCACCCGCCACCGGCATCGCCTGGGCCCAGCGCGCCATGGCCACCCGGCCCACGCGACTCTCCGCGCTGGAGGACCTCGAGGTGCCCGGTCTCGTCCTGCGCGGCACGGAGGACACCCTCAGCCCGCAGGCGGCCGCCCAGCAGATGGCGCAGACGCTCGGCGGCGGAGCCGAGCTCGTCGTCGTCCCCCGGGTGGGGCACATGAGTGCCCTGGAGGACCCGGACCCGGTGGCGCAGGCCCTGCGCCGGCTGTACGAGTCGGTCGCCACGTGAGCCGGGCGGCCGGCCCGGTCAAGGGCGACGCGGCCGGACCTACGGCCGACCGGACGCCGATGGGAAGCCGGGGGCGGCATACTGCCAGCCGGGCAGCAGCCGTTCCAGGGCGACGGGCAGGTCGACCGACTCCCCGTCCTTGCCGCCGGCGCCGAGGACCATCGGCGGGGGCGTGGGCCGCAGCGCGACACCGCGCAGCCGGTCGCGTAGCCCGAGCGGCGCGGTGAGCACGTAGAACTCACCCGCGGTGCTCATCCCCGCGCTGCGGTCGGTGCGCAGGTACCACCCGGTGACGTCGCTGCGCGCGGTCGTGCCGCCGCCGTAGCCGCGGACGCGGAGGCGTTCGGCGGGCAGCCGGTCCCGGGCGACGGCGGCGAACGCGTGGAGCAGGCGGGCGGCCCGTTCGTGCTCTGCCTCCTGCCGCCGCCGCAGCCGGTCGGCGTGCACGGCGGCCGCCTCCCGGCGCTGCCGCGTCCACTCCTCCTCGTCCACCGCCCCAGCGTAGGCCGAGGTCGGGGACACCGCGGACGCCGGCGCGCTCAGGGGCGGGCGTCGTCCCGGGCGTCGCGGCGGCTGCGGCGGGTGGCGCGCGGTGCGGCGTCGGCGTCCTCGGCCCGGCCCCGGTCGGTGGCGTCCGGGACGGCGTCGTCGTCCTGGGTTCGTCCGTGGGAGAGCCGCAGGGCCCGGCCCCGTTCGACGTCCTCGCGGTGCTGCTTCTCCTTCTTCTCCGCGGCCTTGGTGTCGCGCGGGGGCAGCTGGATCGACTCCTCGGCCTCGATCCCCGCCTGGAGCTGTCGTCCGCGCTCGAGCTCGGCGTCGAACTCCGCCCCGAAGAGGAGGGCGAGGTTCATGATCCACAGCCACAGGAGGAAGACGATGACGCCGCCGAGCGCCCCGTAAGTCTCGTTGTAGCTGCCGAAGTTGGCGACGTAGAACCCGAATCCGACCGTCGCGAGCGCCGCCACGACGATCGCGACGACGGCTCCGACGCTGATCCAGCGGAACTTCGGCTGCTTGACGTTGGGTGCCGCGTAGTAGAGCAGCGCGATGGTGACGATGACGATGACGAGCAGCACGGGCCACTTCGCGATGTTCCACACGGTCACCGCGGTGGAGCCCAGGCCGATGAGCTCGCCGACCGACTCGGCGACCGGCCCGCTGACGACGAGGATGACCACTGCGGCGGCGACGAGCAGGAGGAGCACGAGGGTGAGCAGGTAGGTCCACGGACGCAGCTTCCAGACCGGGCGTCCCTCGGGGATCTCGTAGATCTTGTTCATCGCCTTGGCGAAGCCGGTGACGTAGTTCGACGCCGTCCACAGCGCGACGAGCAGGCCGATGACGAGGCCGATCCCGGGAGCCCCGACGTTGGTGACGCTGTCGATGATCGGCCGCAGCTGCTCGGCCGTGTCCGCCGGGAGGGTGTCCTCCATGAGGGTGGTGATCTGGTTGGTCCCCTGGGCGCCCTGGCCGACGAGCGCGAGGATCGAGGCGAGCGCGATGAGCGCGGGGAAGAGGGAGAGGACCGCGTAGTACGTGAGGCCGGCGGCGAGGGTGGTGCAGTCGTCGCGGATGAACTCCCGGATCGTCTTGCGCAGTACGTACATCCAGGACGGCTTGCGGATGTCGGTGGGGGAGTCCGGCTTGCGCGGGTGGTCGGGGTCCGGGTGCGCGGCGGTGTCGGTCATCGTCACTCCTGTGGTCCGGCGGTGAGTGCAGCGTGGGCGCCGGGCCGCACCTGCGCAACCGGGGAGCCGGCCGCCCGGCCGGTTCTCGTACGGTGGTGTCATGACCAGCCGCGTCCACATCCGAGCCGCCCACCCCGGCGACGCCGAGGCGCTCGCCGCCTTCCACGTCTGCGCCTGGCGGGACACCTACGCCGGCGAGGTGCCGGAGCACGTGTACGCCCGGATGGCGGCGGAGGGCCCGGAGCGCTGGCGGCAGCGGCTCACCGACCCGCAGGACAGCGCGACCTGGCTGGCGGTCGAGCGGGACACCGGGGAGGTCGCCGGCTTCTCCACCGCGCAGGCCACCGGCCCGGACGACGTCCGCCCCCTCCTCCTCGCCTCGCTCTACGTGGACGCGCAGCACCGCGGCGACGGTCTCGGGCAGGCGCTGCTCGAGCACGCCGTGGGAGACGCGCCCGCCTACCTGTGGGTGTGGGAGGACAACGCGCGCGCCCAGCGGTTCTACGAGCGCAACGGCTTCCGGCCGGACGGCGTCCGCCGGGTCGAGGAGCAGTGGGGCGGCATCGCCGACCTCCGCATGGTCCGTTAGCGGCGGACCGACGCCGGCGCGAGACCGGATGCCGTCAGGAGAAGACGACGATGCCGTAGACGGCGAACAGCGCGAGGTGCGTGGCCCCGTGCACGGCGGTCACCTGTGGTGCCGCGAACGTCGTCGCGGTGAGGAGCAGGCTG
Organism: Georgenia sp.; assembly: GCA_027322565.1. Classification (GTDB taxonomy): domain Bacteria; phylum Actinomycetota; class Actinomycetes; order Actinomycetales; family Actinomycetaceae; genus Oceanitalea. Next base: position 1,486 of record DAHVRG010000273.1, on the reverse strand, counting down.
GCACCGAGGAGCAGGAGGTTCGCCGGTGACTCCCCGAGGACCACGGTCTGGCCGGTGAGCGCGCCGATGACGAGCACCGACGGGATGGTGAGACCGACCGTCGAGACGAGGGCACCGTGGCAGAGGTTGCTCACCCGCTGGATCTCGCCCTGCAGCGCCGCCCGCACCGAGGTGATCGACTCCGGGAGGAAGACGATCATCGCGATGAGCACGCCGGCCAGGGCGACCGGTGCGCCGAGCCGGCCCAGCCCGTCGTCGAGGAGCGTGGCCATCTCGTGCGACAGGAGGATGATGGGCAGCACCGTCGCGACGAGGAGGGCCAGCCGGAGGAGGATCTCCCTGCGGTGCGTCGCGACGACGGTGCGGATGTCCGTCCGTGGTGCCGTCCCCTGCGTCGCCGCCGGTGTCCCGCCGCCGACCTCGCGGAAGGTCGCGGCCTGCGGACCCATCTGCCGGACGAGGAAGAAGGCGTAGAGCGCGACGGTGAGCACGACGACCGGGACCGCCTGCGCCGGCGTGTAGGAGCCGTCCCGGCCGATGACGGCGGGCAGGGCGAAGGCCAGCGACACGAGGACGACGAGCATGGCGAGGTAGCTCGACGTGCCGGTGCGGTTGTGTGCCAGGTCGCCGTGCCGGATACCGCCCACGAGGAGACACAGCCCGACGACGGCGTTGAGGATGATCATCGACACCGCCATCACCGAGTCACGGCCGATGGTCGTGTGGTCACCCGGTCCGAGCATGACGGCGGAGATGAGGACGACCTCGATGACGACGATCGACAGGGTGAGGACGAGGGACCCGTAGGGGTCCCCGAGCCGCCGCGCCAGGTGCTCGGCCTCGTGCACGACGCCGAAGGCGCAGACGAGGATGACGGCGACGACGGCGCCGAGCGCACCCACGAGGAGCGGCCCGGCGACCGGGGGCGTGAGGAGGTCGCCGGCGAGCAGGAGCACGGCGACGGCTCCCCAGCCGAGGAGCAGGCGGCTCACCGCGCGTGGCGTGAGGATGGACCGGAGGATCGACATGGACGGGTCGCGCCCTGTTCTACGAGGCCGTCCCCGTACCGCTGGAACCGTGCGGGTCGTCCCGCCACGGCGTGTCGTGCTGCAGACGAGGGTACCCGGCGGGCGCCGCCGGTGCGCTCGCCCGGGTCAGCGCTCGTCCTCGACGCGGGGCATGACCGCCGTCTCACCGGACACGGGCTCGATCACCTCGGTACGTGGCTCATCCCCGGACGCACGGTCGGCTGCCGCACCCTTCGCGCCCTTCCCGCCCCGGGGCTGCTTCCCCTTCCGGGGACCGGACTTCGGGGCCTCACCGTTGCGGGCGGCGGCCTCCTCGGCGGCGGCGTCGGGCTCCTCCGCCTGCGCCGCGGGGGTGTCCTCGGCCGGCTCCTCGGTGGCCGCAGCCGCGGCCGGCTCGGCGGGGGTGTCCTCGGCCGGCTCCTCGGCGGCCGGCTCGGGCGCCGAGCTCGCCGACGGCG
>DAHVRG010000262.1 GCA_027322565.1 Georgenia sp. | reverse complement strand
GTGCTTGCCCACGCCCGTTCCGCCTACGCTGCCGCCCGCCTCACCGCGACGGGCGCCACCCCGCTGCTCGGGGACAGCGACGACCCACGGACGCTGCGCGAGTGGCTCCGCGGCGCGGACGCCGCCGTCGACCTGCGTGTCGCCGTGCCCGCCGCGAGCCGGGCGATGAGCCCGTGGGCGTGGCGCGAGTACGAACGCCTGCGTGGCGAGGCGACGAGAGCTCTCGTCGACGCCGCACTGCGGGAGGAGGTGGCGCGGGTCGTCCACGACACCGTCACCATGGTCTACGCCGACGGCCGGTCGACGCCGCTGACCGAGGGCGCCCCGGTCGACGCGCCGGGTGCGCTCGCCGCGAACCTCCGCGCCGAGGAGCAGCTGGCCCGGGTGACCGCCGCCGGAGGTGCGGGTGTGGCACTGCGTCTCGCCCCGCTCTACGGCCCGGACGACGAGCACAGCGCGCAGGTCGCCGCGGGTGCCCGACGCGGGCGGGTCCCGCTGCTCGGCCCGCTCGACGGATGGACCAGCGCCCTGCACACCGACGACGCCGGCCCCGCCGTGCTCACCGCGCTCACCGCACCCGCGGGTGTCTACAACGTCGCGGACGACGAGCCCCTGACGCGGCGGGTGGTGCTCGCCCTGCTCGCCGACGCCGCGGGGGTGCGGACGGTGCGCGGTCTGCCGGAGGCGCTGCTGCACGTGGCCCCCGCCCCGCTGCGTGCGCTGGGCCGCTCGCACCGCGTCGACGCCGGCCGCTTCCGGGCGCTGGGCTGGCAGCCGCGCGTGCGGTCGCGGCGCACCGGGTGGCGGCTCGTCGTCACCGGCGCCGCGGCGGACCGGGTTGCCGCGCCGGTGCTCCGGGCCTGAACGCCGCCGGGTTCCCGGGGCCGGTCAGGCGCCGCACAGCTGGGAGCGCACGCGCTCCGGCTGCCAGTAGGACCGCAGCTCGGTGATGAGCGCCGCGCCGTTGGTGTCGATGATGTCGATGCCCTCGGCGTCGGCGTGCTGCCCGGTCCAGCCCTCACCCGAGACGCTCCACTTCACCGCCGCCCGGCCACCGGTGACCACGACGAGGTCCTCGGTGACGCCGAGGCGACGGAACGGGCAGGTGAGCTCCTCCCACAGGTCACGCAGCGCAGCGAGGCCGCTGAGCGGTGCAGCATCGGCCGGGTTGTGGACCACGGCGCCCGGCGCGAAGAGCGCCAGCCAGGACTCCACGTCACCCGCGCGGAGCGCGGCGTAGTAGGACTCGACGGTGGCGTGTGTGGTGCTCATGCGGATCGGGCGTTCGTTCGGGACGACCGGCGGTCATCGGTGGACAGCTGCCAGGCCGGGGTCGCGGCCGGGTCGGGGGTATAGACACAGTAGACCCCCGTTCGCACGGAGGTGCTCAGATGGTGCCCGAGTGACGGCGCGCCCTCCGCGATGCGGGAGATCGCCGCACGGATGGCGCGGGAGACGTTGACCCGGGCGCGCTCGGCCGCGGTGCCGGTGGGGCGGTCCCGGCCTCCGAGCCCGACGGCGCGGGCCAGCTCGTGGGCGAGCGCGTCGATCTCCTCCTGGGCCGACGCCGCGCGGTCGGCGTGCCCCAGCTCCTCGGCGTCGGCGACCTCGGCGCGCAGGTCCTCCAGGCGCCGCCGGTAGGCGGCCTTGGCCTGGGCGTCGAGCAGCGGTCCGAGGCTGCCGTCGTCCACCCGCATGCCGTCGGCCGCCGCTGCGGCGGCGCTCGTCGTGCCACGGCGGGTGGCGGAGGAGAGGTCGAGCACGTGGAACTCCCGCCCCGGGCTCCCGAGCAGCCGGTGCAGGTAGCGCATGCCCTTGACGTCGACGACGCGGGTGGACTCCCCGCCCAGGCTCACCGCCCACACCTCGCCCTCGCGGCGGAACGTCGCGCGGTCCGGCACGGTGGGGGGCCGGGGAGCGACGGGGGCGCCGTCGTCGACGGCGGTGATGCGTGCCACCAGGGGCGCCATCCCGAGCTCGGTCGCGAGCCGGCGCGCATCGTCCAGCAGCCGACCCGCCTGCGCGGTGTCACCGTCGCGGCCGCGCGTCAGGTGCACCCGGGCCAGCTCGTACTGCGTGCGGCAGACCCACGGCACGGCGCCCACGGCGCCGTGGTGGCGTACCGCCTCCGCGAGGTGGGAGGCGGCGGCCGGGTGGTCACCGCGGGCGGCGCTGAGCAGACCGAGGTAGTGGTCGACCACCCCGAGGTAGGCGATGGCCGGGGGCCCGATGACGACGTGCCGGCCCGCGAGGGGGGCGAGGCGTTCCTCGAGGGCCCGGGCGCCGTCGGCATCCGCGAGTCCGGCGGCGAGCTCGGCGGTGAGGCACAGCGCGAAGAGCGACCCGGTCGGTCCGAGGACGGTGCCGAACCCGCCGGCGCGAAGGACGTCGTAGTGGACGCGCGCCCGGGGTTCGTTGCCCTGCGCGAGCTCCCACAGCCCGGCGGCGGCCCGCCACGCCGGCTGGTGCGGGTACCGCGCCAGGGCGGACTCGCCCGGGGCGTCCGTGGTGCCGTCGTCGGCGCCCCGCTCGCGGGCGACGACGAGCCGCTGGACGGCGTGGGTGCTCTCGGCGACCTGCTCGAGTTCACGGCGCCCCCCTCCCTCCCCGGCGACGGCGAGGGCGGCGTCGGCGTGCCGCTCGGCGTCGTCGTACCGGCCCTGCATGAGCGCGCGCATGGCGGCGAAGACCTCGGCGAACCAGCGGTAGAACGGCTGGCACAGCACTCGGGCGGTGCGGCCGAAGGCGGCGATCTGGGCGTCGGCGGCGACGACGTCTCCCGCCTCGAGCAGGTCGAGCACCCGCCATGCGCGTGCGTCGAGCTCGAGCTCGGCGGCGCCGGAGCGCTCGGCGATCCGGATCGCCTCGTCGTCCAGGCGCAGGCGCTCCCGGAGCAGGTCGGGGTCGACGGGCCGCCAGAGCGCGCTGACGCGTGCGAGCAGGGCGCGGCCGAGGGGCTCGGGCAGTCCGGTCTGCCGGGCTCGGTCGAGGGCCTGGGCGGAGAGGCGGGCCGCCCGCTCGGGCTCCGTGACGTGCAGCTCCTCGGCGAGCCGGGCGAGGAGGCGGACGCCGAGGTCGTCCTCGCCGTCCGGCAGCGCGTCGACGGCGGACTCCAACAGGGCGATGACCGCCGGGTCTGCTCGTCCCTCGGTGGCCACCCACTGGCCGCCGTGGCCGAGGGCGGCGTGGGCGAGCACCCTCGGCAGCCCGTGCTCACGGGCGAGCTCGGCCGCCCGGGCGAAGGTCGCCCGGGACGCGTCCGGCCGACCGTCCCGGAGCAGCGCGTCACCGAGCGCCAGGTGGGCCTCGGCGTAGGTGACGGGGTCCGCCGCAGCCTCGGCGGCGAGCAGGTCGACCCCGGTGTGCAGGAGGCGGACGGCGCGCTCGTAGGCGAACTCGGTGAGCGCAGCGCGTCCGGCCTGCACGGCGAGGTCGGCGGCGCGTGCCGGGTCTCCCAGGGGCAGCGCCCGGAGGAAATGGTCGGCGAGCTCGTGGAGGTGGGCCCCGACACTGCTGCCGTAGCGGGCCTCGAGCGCAGCGCCGACCCGGCCGTGCAGCTCCGCGCGGCGGTTGCCGGCGAGGTCGCCGTAGAGCGTCTCGCGGATCAGCGCATGGCTGAAGCGGTAGGTGCCGAGGTCGATCCGCGGCTGCGCGAGCACACCGAGCGCGATGGCCTCCCCGACCGCGTCGAGCACGCGGTCGGGTGGCAGCCCCGTCGCCGCGGCGAGGAGTGCCGCGTCGAACTGGACGCCGATGACGGCCGCGGTCTCCATCACCTCGCGTGCATGGTCCCCGAGCGGGGCGAGACGCTGGCGCAGGGTGTGGCGCACACCCTCCGGCACCGACAGCCCGGCGGCGCCCAGACCGGTGAGGCGGCCCTCGGCCGCCAGCAGCCGGACGGTCTCCAGCGCGAAGAACGGGTTGCCGTCAGTGGCCTCCCACACCGCCGTGAGGACCTCCGGGGCAGAGCTCCAGCCCGCGAGCAGGACGTCGGTCTCCTCCCGCGACAGTCCGCCGAGGACGATCCGGCTAGCCGGGCGCAGCGCGTCGCCGAGGGCGGCCGCGGCGGCGGAGCTCGCAGGGTCCGTCGCGGGACGGACGGTGCCCACGACGAGGACCGGTGAGCCGGGCAGGTCGGGGGTGAGGAAGTGGAGCAGGCGCAGGGAGGGGAGGTCGGCCGCGTGGAGGTCGTCGAGGATGACGACGAGAGGGCGGCCAGCGGCCGCCGCCCGCACCGTCCGGC
>DAHVRG010000245.1 GCA_027322565.1 Georgenia sp. | reverse complement strand
CCCCGCGTCTCGCCGCCCGCTTCGCCGCCGAGTACAACCAGTCCTTCCCCCCGAAGGACCAGGTCGTCCCCCAGCGCGACCGCGTCCGTGCCGCGTGCGAGGAGCTCGGCCGGGACCCCGACGACCTCGTCTACTCCGTCGCGTTCGTCGCCTGCATCGGCAGCGACGAGCAGGAGGTGGCTCGGAGGGCCGACGCGATCGGCCGTGAGCCCGCCGAGCTGCGTCGCAACGGCCTGGCGGGCAGCCCGCAGGAGATGCTCGACGGCCTGGGCGCCCTCGCCGAGCAGGGCATCACCCGCGTCTACCTCCAGTGCCTCGACATCCGCGACCTCGACCACCTCGAGCTCATCGCCTCCGAGGTGCTGCCCCACGTGCCGGAGACTGCGTGAGCACGCCGGCCGACGCCGGCGCGGCCCGGCCGCTGCGCGTCGGCCTGCACCTGGGCTACTGGTCCTCCGGCCCGCCGGAGGGCGCGGCCCGCGCCGTCGAGCTCGCCGACTCGGCCGGGCTCGACTCGGTGTGGACGGCGGAGGCCTACGGCTCGGATGCGTTCACCCCGCTCTCCTGGTGGGGGGCGCGCACCTCGCGGGTGCGGCTCGGGACGGGCATCGCCCAACTCTCGGCCCGCACCCCGACGGCGACGGCGATGGCCGCCCTTACCCTCGACCACCTCTCCGGGGGCAGGTTCGTCCTCGGCCTCGGCGCCTCCGGGCCGCAGGTGGTCGAGGGGTGGTACGGGCGCCCTTACCCGCGACCGCTCGAGCGCACCCGCGAGTACGTCGACATCGTCCGGCAGGTGCTCCGCCGGGAGACGGCGGTGCGGGCGGAGGGCCGGCACTACCGGCTCCCCCTCGACGGCGACGGCACCACCGGCGAGGGCAAACCCCTGCGGTCGACCGTCCACCCGCTGCGCGCGGACCTGCCCATCCACCTCGCGGCGCAGGGACCGCGGAACGTGGCCCTGGCCGCCGAGATCGCCGACGGGTGGCTGCCGGCGTTCTTCTCCCCGCGGCTGGACGGCTGGGCGCGGGAGCAGCTCGGCGCCGGTTTCGCCCGCCGGGCTCCCGGGCTGCGACCCGCCGAGCAGTTCGAGGTGAACGCCTCCCTCCCGGTCGCCGTCGGCAGTGACGTCGAGGCCGCCGCCGACCTCCTGCGGCCCCACCTCGCGCTGTACGTCGGCGGCATGGGGTCGGAGCGGTCGAACTTCCACCGCGAGGCCGTCGAGCGGCTGGGCTACGCGGCCGCCTGCACCGAGGTGCAGCGCCGCTGGGCCGCGGGTGACCGCGCGGGTGCCGCACGCGCCGTGCCCACCGAGCTCGTCCTCGACGTCGCGCTGGCCGGGCGTCCGGACCAGCTGCGCGACCAGCTCGCGGGCTGGCAGGGGACGGTGGCGACCGGGGTGCTCCTCCAGCTGCCGCCCTCCGCCGTCCCCGCGGCCCTCGACGCGCTGGGGGGATGAAACCGTGTGCACCTTTGCGGTGCCCGGCCGGGAGGGTGGGGAGGCGGCCTCGGCCGCCCGAGGTCTAGCCGAGCGTCCCACCCGCCCGGTACGGTCCCCCATGTGACCGACATCGAGCTGGTGGAGCGGGGGCCTGCCGTCGTCGTCGGAGTCCCGGTCGTCGGGGCGTTCGCCGACCTGGGTCGGCTCGTGCCCGAGGCGTGGCGGCGGCTGCGCAGCAGTCTGGACGGTGGCCCCGACCATACACTCGCCGAGGTGAGCGTCGACCTCGGCGACGGACGGTACCACGAGACCGTCGGCGCCCTCGTCGGGGTGCCGGAGGTGGCGGACCTCCGCATCCCGGGCACCGTCTACTCCTACGTACCGAGCGGGCGCTGGGCGCAGACCATCCACGACGGTCCGACCCACGCCATCGCCGACTCCTTCGGCCGCCTCCTCGACTGGATCGCCTCCGGGCACGGCGAACCCGGCCGGCACAAGCTCGACATCGGCTACACCGTCGACAGCTCCGAGGGGCCGCACCTCCTCGCCGTCCGGCTCGCCTGACGGCCGGCTGCACGCCCCGGCCGGCCCTCCGACGTGCCGACCAGGACGTCGGGGAGCACCCTGGAGGGCACCAGTGTGCCGTCCGGGACCCCGCCCTGAGGCAATGGCGCGGTGCGGCGGACGGCCTTGACTCGGGGGAGAGTGATGGAAGTGCGGACACCGCATGGGCTCCGGATCGTCGGTGCGGCCCTGGCGCTCGTCCTGGCCGGAGGCGCGGGCGCCGCCGTCCAGGGCTGGGACGGCTGGGACGACGGCCGTGGCGACCGGGAGCGCGCCCACCACAAGGACCGCGACCACGGCCGGCACGGGCACGACCGGGGGCGCGCCAAGAACGTCATCTTCATCGTCGGGGACGGCATGGGCATCGCCCACCGCGAGCTGATCCGCCTGGCGACCGTCGGACGCGACGGCGAGCTGGCGATGAACCAGCTGCGCTACCAGGGCTGGACGCAGACCGACCCGGCCGACCCGGAGGAGGTCGTCACCGACTCCGCCGCGGGGGCGACCGCCTTCGCCACGGGCGTGCGGTCCTACAACGGTGCGATCGCCGTCGACCTCGAACGGAACCCGGTGACGACACTGCTCGAGCGCGCCGAGCGGGCCGGGAAGTCCACCGGCCTGGTGACGACGTCGCAGGTCACCGACGCCACGCCGGCGGCGTTCGGCGCGCACGTCGAGGACCGCAGCAACCAGAGCGAGATCGCCCGGCAGTACCTCGAGGAGAGCAGGCCCGAGGTCATCCTCGGCGGCGGCGAGGACTGGTGGTACCCGGAGGGGGAGGAGGGCGCCTTCCCCGACAACCCGCCGAGCGACCCGTCGGAGGCGAGCAAGGGCACGGCCGGCAACCTCGTCGACCGCGCGGTGGAGCTCGGGTACACCTACGTCACCGACGCCGACGCCCTGGACGCGGCACCGAGCCGCGGCAGGCTGCTCGGGCTCTTCGCCAACGAGGAGATGTTCGAGCACACCGGACCGGCGGCACCCCTCTACGACCCGCCCGTACGGCTGCCCGACATGGCGGCCAAGGCGCTGGAGGTCCTCTCCCGGGACCGCGACGGGTTCTTCCTCCTCATCGAGGAGGAGGGCATCGACGAGATGGCCCACCACGGCCACGCCGCCGAGCTCATCGAGGCCGGGCAGGCGCTGGACGAGACGGTCGCCCTCGCCCGGGAGTTCGCCGCCGAGCACGGCGACACGCTCGTCGTCGTCGTCGGTGACCACGAGACCGGCGGGCTGGCGATCGAGCTCGTCGACGACGAGGACGAGTCCGGCCAGGGCGAGCAGGAGGAGGAGGGTCCCTTCACCCTGGCCGGGACGGAGCAGACCTTCACCGTCGACTGGACCACCGGCGGGCACACCGGGGCTGCCACCCCGGCGAGCGCCGAGGGCCCGGGCGCCCGGGCGATGGTCGACGTGCGGGACAACACCGACATCCACGACCTCGTCCTCGAGGCGATGCGGCTGCGGCGCCGCTGACCGGTCGCTCCCGGCCGGGTGCCGCGGTGGGTCCGCCCACCCGGTGACCGGCCGGGAGCACCGGCGCAACACGAGCGGCTTATGCTCAACCTGAGATCAAGTGCTACTCTCAGGCCGTCAGCCGCCGACCCGCAAGGACCGTCATGGCCAGCCACAGCCCCCAGGCACCCGCCCAGCAGTCGCTCACCCGCGCCGAACGGCTCGACCGGCTGCCCTTCACCCGCGCCCACGGCAAGCTGCTCGGCGGCTCGGGGATCGGGTGGGCCCTCGACGCGATGGACGTCGGCCTCATCTCCTTCATCATCGCGGCGCTCGGTCAGGAGTGGGGGCTGACGGCGACGGAGCAGTCGTGGCTCGCCTCCATCGGCTTCGTCGGGATGGCGATCGGCGCGAGTGTGGGCGGGCTCCTCGCCGACCGGATCGGGCGCCGGCAGGTCTTCGCGCTCACCCTGCTCGTCTACGGCCTGGCCACGGGCGCCTCCGCGCTGGCGACCGGGCTCGTCATGCTCATCGTCCTCCGGTTCGTCATCGGCCTGGGGCTCGGCGCCGAGCTCCCGGTGGCCTCCACGCTCGTCAGCGAGTTCGCGCCGAAGCGGATCCGGGGCCGGATCGTCGTCATCCTCGAGGCCTTCTGGGCGGTCGGGTGGATCGCGGCGGCCCTCATCGGCAACTTCGTCGTCGCCGGCGACAACGGCTGGCGCTGGGGCTTCGTCATCGGGATGGTCCCCGCGTTCTACGCGATCTACGTGCGCCTCGGCATGCCCGAGTCGGTCCGCTTCCTCGAGCGGAAGGGGCGCGTCGAGCAGGCCGAGGCCGCCGTCCGGGTGTACGAGGAGGCGGCGGGGCAGGAACCTGTCCACTCCCCGGTCGTCGCCGAGGACACCGCGGCGCCGCACTGGCGCCAGCTGTGGACGGCCCGGTTCCGGCGCCGCACCGCCGCCCTGTGGGTCGTGTGGTTCGGGGTGAACTTCGCCTACTACGGCGCGTTCATCTGGCTGCCGTCCCTGCTCATCAGCAAGGGTTTCTCGCTCGTCGCCTCCTTCGAGTACACGCTCATCATCACCCTCGCCCAGCTCCCGGGGTACGCCCTGGCCGCCTTCCTCATCGAGAAGTGGGGCCGGCGGGCCACCCTGGCGAGCTTCCTCTCCGGCTCGGCCGTCGCCGCGGTGCTCTTCGGGCAGGCCGACACCGTGCCGACGATCCTCGCCGCGGGGATGGCCCTGTCCGCGTTCAACCTCGGGGCGTGGGGCGCCCTCTACGCGGTGAGCCCGGAGATCTACCCGACCGCGCTGCGGGCCACCGGCTCCGGCAGCGCCGCCGCCTTCGGCCGTCTCGCCTCGATCGTCGCGCCACTCGCCGTCCCGTGGTTCATCAGCTCCGGCGGTTCGGGGGTGGCGTTCCTCGCCTTCGGCGTGGCGTTCGTCGTCGCGATGGTCGGTGCCCTGTTCCTACCCGAGTACCGCGGTGTCGCGCTCGAGGAGGAGTAGCTCACACGGAGCCGAGCTGCGCCTGAGCGGCCTCGCGGTGCTCGGCCCGGCCGGTGGCCAGCGCGTAGAGCCCGTAGCCCACCGGACCGGCGGCCATGAGGGCCGCGCACCGCTCCGCCAGCCGGGGCCAGGTCTCCCCGCCGGCAGCGACGTACGCACGGACCGTCGTCGCAAAGGCCTCCGGCGGCGCGAAGGCCTGCTGGTACATGAAGTCGCGGGCCGGGTCGTCCCCGCGGGCGGTGGTCCAGTCGAGGACGCCGGTCACGGTGTCGTCCTCGTCGACGAGGACGTGCGCCGGGTAGAGCTCACCGTGGGTGAAGACCGTCTCCTCCGGCCACAGGCCGTCGTCGGACAGCCAGGCCGCGAGCTGCTCCTCCAGCCGGGGGTGGACGTCGAACTCCTCGCACACGACGCCGACGTCCTCGCGCCACCGCTCGCGCACCTCGTCCGGTGAGCGCACCTCGACCCCGAGCTCCGCTGCCTCGTCCATCGGGGCGGCGTGCAGGTCCGCGAGCAGCCGACCGAGCTCGGCGGCGTACCGCTCCGAGGCCGGGTCCAGGTGCCAGCGCGCCTCGTCGCCCTCGAGGGTGAGGCCGGGCCGGCCGGGGAGGAGGGGGTAGGCGACGAGGTCCTCCGCCCGCACCTGCCAGTCCGGGACGGCGACGGTGAGGTGCCGCGAGGCGAAGGCGATGATCGCCTCCTCCCGGTGCAGCGCCGCGGCGACGTCGGGACGGCGCGGGACCCGCAGCACCCACTCCCGGCCGTGGACGTCGACGGCGTACGCGACGTGGAAGTCCAGCCCCGCGTCGTTGTGGCGCAGCGAGCGCTCGTCGAGCTGGAGACCGTGCCTCGCCGCCCGCTCCAGGAGGTCTCCGCGCCCGCTCATGGCACCACTGTGACAGCGCCCCGACGGCCGCGCACACGGTGCCCGGCCGCCCCTCCGAGCCCCTGACGTCCGGGCCTGTAGCTCCGGGGACGGGACCGGTCCCTGACGGTGACAGCGTGCCCGACCTCACCACCGGGCGGGACCCGAACCGCCCTAGCATCGACAGCGATGACGCATTTCTCCTCGCCCGCGCACCGGGCCATGCCGTGGGCGATCGTCGTCGGCGTCGTACTCGTGGCCCTCAACCTCCGCAGCCCGATCGTCGCGCCGGCTCCCGTGCTCGGCCCGATCCGCGACGACCTCGGGCTCTCGAGCACCGCTGCCGGCCTCCTCACCAGCCTCCCCGTGCTCTGTTTCGCGGTCGCCGGCCCGGCGGCGTCCTGGGTGATCCGTCGGCTGGGGCCGGACAGCGCCGTCGTGCTCACCCTCCTCGGGGTGCTGCTCGGCACCGTCGTCCGGTCCACCGGCCCGGCCGCCACGGTGTTCGTGGGCACCGCGGTCATCGGGGTGGCGATCATGGTGGGCAACATCGTCGTCCCCGTGCTCATCCGCCGTGACGTCCCGTGGCAGCGGGCCGGGATGGTAACCGGGCTGTACACGGCGTCGATGAACGTCGGCTCGATGCTCACCTCGCTCGGCACCGCGCCGCTCGCCGCAGTCGTCGGCTGGCGGTGGGCGCTGGCGGTGTGGGCGGTGCTCGCCGCCGCCGGGGTGCTGTACTGGCGGCCACTCGCCCGCCGTGCCCGAGCGGCCGCAGCGGCCGCGGCTGGGCCGGTACCCCAGCGCCGGGAGCGCGTCTCGCCCTCGGCGTCACGGATCGCGTGGCTGCTCCTCGTCGCCTTCGGCGGCCAGTCCTTCGCCTACTACGCCGTCTCGGCCTGGCTCCCGACGCTGCTCTCCGACACCCGCGGCCTCGATGCGGCGGCGTCGGGGGGCACCGCATCCCTCTTCCAGATCTTCGCCGTCATCGGTGCCTTCGGGGTGCCGGCGCTGGCCTCGCGGGCCCCGGGCTGGGTGCCGGTCGCGCTCATCGGTGCCTGCTGGATGGCGATGCCGATCGGGTTGCTCGTCGCCCCCGAGGCCTACCTCGTGTGGGCGGTGGTGGGCGGGGTCGGCTAGGGTGGCGGGTTCACCGCGATCCTGTCCATCATCGCCCGTGTCACCGGCAGCGACGGCGAGGCGGCCTCGGTGTCGGCCCGCGTGCAGACCGGCGGCTACGTCATCTCGACGTTCGGTGCCCCGGTGGTGGGTGCGGTCCACGCGGCGACGGGCGGCTGGTCCGCCCCGCTCGGCGTCGTCCTCGCCGCCACCGTGGCGTTCGCGGTGAGCGGGGTGGTGGCGGCGCTCCTCGCGCGCCACCACCACCCCGCCCGCTGACTCAGACGTCGCGCCGGCGCAGGCTCAGCGCGCCGGCCACGAGGGCGACCACCGCGTAGGCTCCGACGACGGCGACCCCCTGCCCGGCGCTGAGCACGTCGTTGGTGCCCTGGAGCCCGGAGGTCCCGACGAAGGCGACCGCCGCGGGCAACGGCGTCACCGCGACGAGGTCCTGCACCCAGTCGATGGAGATGAACTGGAGGACCCCGGGGACGAGGAGCAGGACCCCGAGCACGGCGGTGATGCTGCCGGCGGTGTGCCGGACGACGGTGCCCAGACCGAGCGCGACGAGGGCGACAGCGACGAAGAAGTACGTCATCCCGCCGAAGGCCCACCACGTGTGCGCCTGGTCGAGCCGCGGCACGAGGCCGTGCTCGGAGAGCCACGGCGCGGCGACGAGGGTGGCGACGACGAGGCTGAGCACGCTCGTCACGGCGGTGACGACGGTGAGGGCGATCGCCTTCGCCCACAGGACGGGCAGCCGGGTGGGGACGGCGGCGAACGTCGACCGGGCCATCCCGGTGGAGTACTCACCGGTGATGAGCAGCGCGCCGAGGACGGCGACGGTGACCATGCCGAACTGGAACCCGGAGATGATGAGCTCGGCGCCGTGCGCCTCCTGCCCGGCAGCCGCGGCGTACGCGACGAAGTCGTCGACCGTCGAGGCCACCGCGAGGGAGATGAGGGCCATGACGGCGATCGTGATGGCGAGGGTCCACCAGGTGGACCGCAGCGAGAGCAGCTTGGTCCACTCACCGCGGAGGACGCCGCCGAAGCTGAGGTCACCGACCTCGCGGGCCGGTGGTCGCCCGTCCACGCGTGGCGCCGTCGTCGTCGGGTGCTGCTCGGTGGCCAGGGTGGTCATGCTGCGATCTCCTTCTGCGTGCGGTACTCGACCGCGGAGCTGGTGAGGGTGAGGTAGGCCTCCTCGAGGCTGGCGCGCTCGAGGCGCAGCTCGTGGAGGACGATGCCGTGCCGCGCGGCGAGCTCCCCCACCTGCTCGGCGGAGGCGCCGCGGACGTCCAGGGCGTCGTCCCGGATCTCGACCCGGGCGCCGTCGACCTCCAGCCGGGCCGCGAGCTCGGTGGCCTGCGGGGACCGGACCGCGACGTGGGCACCGGTCGAGGCGTCGATGACGTCCTGGACCGGACCGGCGGCGATGATGCGGCCTCGCCCGATGACGAGGAGCTGGTCGGCGGTCTGTGCCATCTCACTCATGAGGTGGGAGGAGAGCAGCACGGTGCGTCCCTCGGCGGCGAGGCGGCGGACCAGGGTCCGGATCCACGTGACGCCCTCGGGGTCCAGCCCGTTGACCGGCTCGTCGAGGATCAGCGTGTGCGGGTCACCGAGGAGGGCGACCGCGATGCCCAGGCGCTGCCCCATGCCGAGCGAGAAGCCCTTGACACGCTTGTTCGCGACCGGTCCCAGACCGGTCTGCTCGATGACCTCGTCCACCCGCCGGCGGGGGATGCGGTGGCTGGCGGCGAGCGCCATGAGGTGGGAGCGCGCGGTGCGGCCGGGGTGCACGGCCTTGGCCTCGAGCAGGGCGCCGACCTCGCGCAGCGGGGCCCGGTGTGCGGCGTAGGGGGCACCGTTGACGGTGACCGAACCCGACGTCGGCCGGTCCAGACCCACGATCATCCGCATCGTCGTGGACTTGCCGGCGCCGTTGGGCCCGAGGAAGCCGGTCACCGTGCCGGCGGGGATGGTGAAGGTGATGTCGTCGACGGCGGTCTTCTCGCCGTACCGCTTCGTGAGGTTTCGTGCCTCGATCATCGTTCCTCTGTCCTGTGTCGGCCGGGTGGGCCCCGGCTGGGGGCGAGGAACAGTCAACCGAGGGCGGGGGTGCCGGCAGATCCGGGACCGACCCTGGTCGGTCCCTGGTTGGCTCCCGCAGAGCCCTCAGGGTTGTCCCCCGGGTCCCCGGTGCGCCGGAGCATGTCCGTGCCTCCCGCCGCCCATCCGGACGGTCCCGGCAGTGGGCGGTCTGCGCTACCCCTGCCGGGGGCCGGCGGCCCTGAGCGGCCCGGCCACCCAGCGGTCGACCTCCCGCTGCGAACGCAGCCGCACGACGGTGAGGTGCGGGTGGGTGTCCGCAAGCGGCGGTACCCGGCGGCGGTACTTGTCCCGGTACCTCACCGCCCAGCGCACGACGTGCTCGTGGTCGGTGAGCACGGTGTGCAGCGGTGGCTCGATGTTGCCGTTCCACAGCACCTCCCGCCGCAGCCGGCGCCGCACCGTACGCACTGCCAGGCGGGGCAGCACCACGGTGGCGAAGGGCAGGTCCAGCCACACGAGGAGGTCCGCACGCTCGGTGAGGAGTGGCCGCACCGCACTGTACTGCCACTCCGTCACCCAGCACTCCCGCTCGGCGAACGAGCCGACGTCGGCGACGAACGTGTCCCGCGGCCGCCACCCGGGGCCGTGGAAGAGGGCGTCGAGCTCGACGTGCTCGGCGCCGATGGCACCGGCCACGCGGTGGGCGAGCGTGGACTTGCCCGCGCCGGAGACGCCGGCGACGAGCACCCGGCGCGGTCGACCGGGCAGGGGGTCGGCGAAGCCCAGCACCCGAGCACCTTACGTCCCGGTACTGTCGGGCACGTGCGCATCGCAGTGGCAGGTGGGACCGGAGTCGTGGGGCGGCACGTCGTGCGAGCGGTGCGCGACGCCGGGCACGAGCCGGTCGTCCTCGCCC
>DAHVRG010000227.1 GCA_027322565.1 Georgenia sp. | reverse complement strand
GCCGGTGCCGGTGCAGGTGGGACAGGCGCCCTCGGGGTTGAAGGCGAGCTGCTCGGCGCCCGGTGCACGGACCGTCTTACCGCACTGCGGGCAGGTGAAGGGGACCTCGGCGGCGACGTCGATGGTGGGCGGGACGCGGTGCCCGTTCGGGCACACGTGCGAGGCGAGCCGGGAGAACATCAGCCGCAGCACGTTGAGCAGCTCGGTGGACGTGCCGAAGGTGGAGCGCACGCCGGGCACCCCCGGGCGCTGCCGGAGGGCGAGAGCGGCGGGGACGTGCTCGACGGAGTCGACGGCGGCGCGCGGGGCGTGGGCCATGCGGCGCCGGGTGTAGGTGGACAGCGCCTCGATGTAGCGGCGCGAGCCCTCGGCGTAGAGGACACCGAGGGCGAGAGAGGACTTGCCCGAGCCCGACACCCCGGCGATGGCGACGAGCTCACGCAGCGGGATGTCGACGTCGACGTCCTTGAGGTTGTGCACGCGGGCGCCGCGGACGGAGATGTGAGTGGGGGATGAGGTCACCGTGATGCTCCTCCGGAGGCTTCGCTCACGACAGGGTCGGCACTGCGCTCCCGCCATGGTGACGTACCGACCCCGCGACGACCACGCTCGCCACATGACCCGGTTGAGCAGCCGCCGGCGGTACCGTGGTGGGGTCGATGCTCGTCGGCAAGGGAGCGCCCGGGAGCACCACGACGCTCAGTGCTCTGCCCGTATCCGGTCGTCCTCCACGGCCGTTCCTCCGCGCACAGGGAGCCCATGTTGAACGAGGTCCAGCTCATCGCCGTCATCGGACATCCTGGCGCCGTCGAGCGTTTTCTCCGCACGGAAGGACTGCCGTCGCGGGACCTCGGGCTGCAACGGCTCGGGCCGGCACTCCGATCCGCCGCGGGCCTCGCCCAGGCAGGTGCGGACGTTGCCGCGACGTCGGGACGCTGGGTGAGGCTGACGAAGGAGTCCGCCGAGAAACTCGGCAAGTACAACCTGATGAAAGGGTCCGAGCGAGGCGTCAACCGAGCCGTGTTCACGGACTCGAAGGGCACCATCACCGGCCTGATGGAGATCGTGACGAACCCGGTGGCCAAGGCAATGAACCCGGCGGTCCTCTCCGGCGCGGCCGGCCTCATGGCGCAGATCGCCATGGAGCAGGCGATGGACGAGATCACCGACTACCTCGCGACCATCGACGAGAAGCTCGACGACGTCCTCCGCGCCCAGCAGGACGCAGTGCTCGCCGACATGATCGGGGTGGACCTCGTCATCGAGGAGGCGATGACTGTCCGCTCGCGGGTGGGCCGAGTCTCCGAGGTCACGTGGTCGAAGGTGCAGGCCACCGCGGCAACGGTGGCGCGGACTCAGGCGTACGCCCTGCGCCAGATCGACGCCCTCGCCGAGAAGCTGGAACGCGAGACCGACCTCGGTGCCATCGCCGATGCCGCGAAGACCGCCGAGACGAAGGTCCAGGAGTGGCTCACCGTCCCGGCCCGCTGCTTCCAGCTCCACGACGCGCTCGCCGTCCTCGAGCTCGACCGGGTGCTCGACTCATCGCCCGACGAGCTCGACCGTCACCGCATCGGCCTCAGCGCCGCTCGGCAGGACCGACGCGAGCTGATCCTGCAGAGCACCGCCGCGCTCATGGCACGCATGGACGCCGCGGCCGACCGGGCGAACGCTCGGGTGCTGCTGCACCCGGTCACCGCCCGGTCGGTGGTGCATGCGGGCAACAACGTCTCATCCGCCGTCGTCGATTTCCAACGCCGGCTCGGGATCGACGCCGAGCGTCAGGAGGTGGCGGCGAGACGGTGGGCAGATGCCGCGGCCGAGGCGAAGGACCGGGTGCTGGAGACCGGGTCCGATGGTGTGGACGTCGTGCGGACTCTGGGGAGCGACGCCTTCGGCAAGGCCCGGTCTGCCACGGGCAGGATCTCCGGTGGGCTCGCGGAACGGGCCCGCCGGGTGCGCCGGGCCGCGGACGCGGGTGACGAGGAACCAGTGGGGTCAGCACCGGTCACCGACGCCTGAGCGCCGACGATGCCGCACCGTTGCACTGAGCACGCAGCCGTCCACAGAACCACTCAGGCGACGGGCCGGCGGGCCGTCGTGAGACCCACGATCGGCGCCATGGGAATCCGCTACTACGCCTATCCGCTCGCCCCCGAGCATGTCGACCTGGCACGGGCCGACCCGTACCCGTTCCTCCCGGCCGACCCTCTCGCGGATGCCTGGGAGCTCGACGGACGACCCCGGCCCGACATGCTCTACCTCGACAAGTGCTGGAAGGAGCTGCAGTGGCTCACCTGTCCCACCGCGGGCGCGCCCCGGACGGCCTACGCCCTCGTTCGCGGCCAGGCCACCCACACCGGCGGGGGCTGGGTTCCGTGGGTCGACGTCCTGTCACCCGCTGACGTCGACGACGCCGCCCGCGACCTGGTCCTCATCGGTGAGGACGAGGTGACAGCGTGCCGCGACCCTCATGGAGACCCCCTGTCCGCGAGCGGGAGGGAGTATGTCACTCACTACCTCCGTGAGGCCCAGGAGTTCACCGCTCGCCTCCAGCGTCGCGGGTGGGGCCTGGTCCACGTGATCGGCTGAGAGCGCTGAGTCCGGTGAGGAGGAAGCGCCCCCTGGTACGAGGCGCCGTTCCACGACGAGTCGCGGGCATCGACCAGCGGGCGGGAGTCCGCGCACCGGCCGGGGGTGTCGGGCGGCTACCCCGTGGGCCGCGCCGCCAGCTGCAGGTTGCGTTCGAGCTCCTTGCGCGTCTGCCCGTCGAAGGACTGCTCCCACATGGGCGTACCCGGAGCGCTGCGCCAGGACTCGCTGAGCGGGCTGCTGTCCACGGTGTCGAACCCGAGCGCGTCGTAGAAGCGCGCCACCAGCGCCACGGCCTCGGGGTGGTCGCTCGAGACGACGAGGGCGGTGCGGTCCGGTGCGCCGGCGGGGCGCGCGAGCCGCACGAGCGCCGGCAGCGCATCGGCGGCGACCCGCACCGGCACCCGGCCGTGGAATTGGATGTGGCTGAACGCCTTCGCCAGCCGTGCCCCCGGCAGTTGCTCCTGGCGCAGCTCGTGCACCGTCTTCTCCCCGGAGACGACCGCCGGGAAGATGCCGTCCCGCCGGGGCATGTAGTTGTTGTTGTCGAGCACGACCTTGCCGGCGAGCTCCGCGGCGGGCAGCGTGTGCTCCGGGCGGTAGGGGAAGGCGAGGAACGCGAAGTCCGCCGCCGCCGCGGCGTCGGGTGCCCACGCCGCACGCGCACGGGGACCGAGGGCGTGGACGAGGTCCGCCAGCGTCCCGGGTGCCCGCGAGTTGGCGATGACGACGTCGTAGCCCGCCGCCACCGCCGCCCGCGCGAGGGTGCTCCCGGCCTGGCCGGCGCCGAGGATCCCGAGGGTCACCACGGCAGCGCCCCGGACTCGTCGCGCAGGGTACCGGAGGGGCCGTCCCCGTCGAGGGCCGCGACGACGGCGCGGGCGCTGTCCTCCGCCGAGCGGCCGATCCCCAGGCCGGCGGTGAGGTCCGTCGCCGTCGTGCCGGGTTCGAGGGCGGTGAAGCGGATGTCCGGGTGGGCCTTGGCGTACTGGACGGTGAGCATCGTCGCCGCGGCCTTGGAGGCCGAGTAGAGCGGCAGCGACAGCCCGTGCTCCGGCCGACCGGGAGTGGTCACCGCCCAGAACGAGCCGGCGCTGCTCGAGATGGTGAGCACCCGGGGACCACGCGACCTGCGCAGGAGCGGCAGCGCCGCCTCGGTGACCCGGACGACGCCCATCGCGTTGGTGTCGAAGGCGCGCAGCGCCGCTGTGCCGGTCAGCTCGGTCTCGAGGACGCCCGCGTTGTTCACCAGGACGTCGAGCCTGCCCTCGGCGTCCTTGATCGTGGCCACGGCGGCGGCCACCGAGGCGTCGTCGGTGACGTCGAGCTGGACGAACCGCGCGCCGATGCTCCTCGCCGCCGCCGTCCCCCGCTCGACGCTGCGTGCGCCGAGGTAGACCACGTGGCCCTGCGCGACGAGCTGCCGCGCCGTCTCGTACCCGATGCCCTTGTTGGCGCCGGTGATGAGGGTGATCGTCATGGGACTTCCTTCTCCGAAATGTTCCGCGCGGATGCGCTGTTGTCGACGCTATGAGCCGTGCGAGCCGATTGGCAGAGCCCTCGTCAGCCGGGGGTCTGGCAGGACCCCGGCTGTCCGTTGTCCCACGGCCGGTCGGCCCAGACCACGACGTCGCGCGGGAGCGGAGGAACGCCCTGGGCAGCTACCTGCAGGCGCGGCGCGCGCTCGTCACCCCGCAGCAGGCCGGCATCCCCGCCGTCGGCGTGCGGCGGGTGCCGGGGCTGCGGCGGGAGGAGGTCGCGATGCTCGCCGGCATCAGCGTCGACTACTACCTGCGCCTCGAACGGGGACGCGACCGCAACCCCTCGGCCCAGGTGATCGAGGCACTCGCCCGCGTCCTGCGGCTCGACGACGAGCACGTCGCCCACCTGCAGTCCCTCGCGGGCCGGCCGCCCCGGCCGCCGCGGCCACGACGGGACGACGACGTGCCGGGCGCGACCCTCACGCTGCTCCACTCCCTGCCGCAGCCGGCCTTCATCGAGGATGCGCACTTCGACATCGTGGCGGCCAACGCCGCCGCCCGGGCACTGTCCCCGCGTCTCACCGGGGGCGGCAACCAGCTGCGGGACATCTTCCTCGACCCGCAGGAGCGGGCGCTCCACCCGGACTGGGAGCAGGCCACCGAGTGCCTCGTGGCGAGCCTGCGGCAGGCGATGGGCAGCGCGCTCGACGACCCGCGGCTCGGTGAGCTCGTCGCCGAGCTGCGCGAGGCGAGCCCGCGGTTCCGTCTGCTCTGGGCGCGTCACGACGTGCGCGCTCAGCGCCCTGCCGCGATCCGGCTCGACCACCCTCGCGCCGGGCTGCTCACCCTCCACCGGGAACGGCTCGTCATCAGCGGCACCGAGGGCCTCGTGCTCGTGGTCCTGCACGCCGAGCCCGGCTCCTCCGACGCGGAGCGGCTCGCCCGGCTCACCGCGAAGGTGCGCGAGGGCAGCACGGCAACGTGATACCGGCCGGGCGCGCCGGGCCGCCCGAGGGGTCGAGGACCGTGCCGCGACTCCACTACCCGAGTGCGGTGAGGACGACTCCGGCAGTGCGCGCGACCAGCGCGTCGTCGTACCCGGCGGCCGGGTCCTCCCGCTCGGTGAGGACGGTGATGAGGATCGGCTCGCGGCCAGGCGGGGTCACGACGGCGACGTCGTTGCGTATCGCGCCAGCCCCGCCCGACTTGTCGGCGACCACCCAGCCCGCGGGCGCCCCGGCGCGTACGAGCGTGTCGCCGGTGGCGTTCCCACTCATCCAGTCGAGGAGGAGCTCGCGGTCCTCCTCGGGCAGCGTGCCCGGTGCGAGCAGCGCGCCGAGGGCGGCAGTGAGGGCGCCGGGCGTCGTCGTGTTCGCCGGGTTCCCGGCAGCGACGTCGTTGAGACCCGGCTCGACGTCGGCCACCCGGGTGGTCTCGTCGCCGAGCTCGGCGAGGCCCCGCTCGAGACCGGCGGGCCCGCCGAGCCGGTCGAGGAGGAGGTTCATCGCCGTGTTGTCGCTCTCCCGGACCGCGGCCTCGGCGAGCTCGGCCGGCGTGAGGCCCTCACCCACGTGGGCGCTGGTCACGGGGGAGTAGCCCGCCGCGGCGACGTCCTCCTCGGTCCACGTGACCGGGGTGTCGCGCTCGTCCGCCGGAGTCCGGCGGAGCAGCTCGGCCGCCGCGAAGAGCTTGAGGGTCGAGGCGAACCCGAAGCGCTCCGCGGCCCGGTGCTCCACCGTCCTGCCCGTCCCCGTGTCGAGTGCGCTCACGCCCACGCGGGCGGCGAACTCCGCCTCCAGGTCGCGCAGCTCGGCCGAGACGTCGACCGGCATGGCAGCGGCCGGCGTCGACGGCTCCGGCCTCGGCTCCGCGGTGTCCGGTGTGGTGCTGCACCCGCCCAGGGCGAGCAGCAGCACCAGGACGGTCCCGGCGGCGGTGTGCTTCATGTCCTCAGTCCTCACGTCGTCGGTCGTGGTCGGGCGGCCGGGGGCAGCGAGGTGCCCCGCGCCGGCTGCGCGGGGCACCTGCGGCGCGCTCAGCCCCGCTGGGGCGCCGGGGCGGCGCTCCCGCTGTAGTCGATCCGCGAGACGAGCTCGGCGATGTCCGGGTGAGCGTCGAACCGCCGCTGGTGGATCGCCTCGATCTTCTCGTGGATCTCCGGGTCCGGGTCGTCGGTGACGTCGAAGGAGACGAACCGGTCGACGAGGGGGAGCCCGAAGCGGTCGATCGCGAGGTGGGCGGGGTGGTTCATCATCGCCTCGTACTCCTCCAGCGTCTCGAACGCGGAGACGGCGCTGAAGTCGAACTCCCCGCCGACGTCGCGGCCGAAGAGACCGGCCTGGGTGGGGGCGCTGCCCCCGGCCGCCTGCATGGCCGCCATGGCCTCCTGGACCTTCTCGGCGGGGACGTCGGGGCGGATGGACATCCGAATGACGTGGTAGATCATCTTTCTCTCCTTGAGTGGTGTGGGTGTGCGGTGTGCTGGGGATGACACGGTGGGTGCGTGCGGTGTCCTTTCGTCGGTTGAGGACGGCGCAGGTCAGGTGGCCGTGCGGGTCCGGGTCACGGTGAGGGAGAGCGCGACGCCGACGGCGGCCAGCGCGGCACCGCCGAGGAACGCTGCGGTGAAGTTGATGTCCCCGTCGGTCCCGGCCGCGCCGAGGGCGAGGCCGGCCAGCGCGGCGAGACCGACCGCCCCACCGAGCTGCTGCCCGGCGTTGACGATCCCGCTGAGGAGGCCCGCCTCGCCGTCCCCGCTGTCCCGGACCGCCATCGAGATCGCGCCGACCGAGCCAACACCCAGCCCGGCCCCGGTGAGGAGGAACGCTCCGGTGTGCTGCCAGGTGAAGGAGTCGGCGGGGTTGAGCGCGATCCACGTCACGCCGGCGAGCAGGACGGTGAGCGAGAGCGGCAGGGTGCGGTGCAGACCGAACCGCCCGGCGAGCACCGGCGCTGTCGCGCTGCCGACGATGATCATCACTGCGATCGGGATCTGGGCGAGGCCGGTGGCGAGTGCACCCATGCCGAGCACGTCCTGCTGGTAGAGCGGCAGGAAGAAGAACAGGCTCGCCAGCGTGGCACCGATGAGGACGACCACCGCGCTGGGCACGGTCACCTCGGCCCGGCGGAACACGCCGAGCGGCACGAGCGGGT
>DAHVRG010000185.1 GCA_027322565.1 Georgenia sp. | reverse complement strand
GGAGGGTGAGGGCTGGTTCGAGCTCGTCCACCTCGCGCACACCGCCGCGACGCCGGAGGCGGCAGCGGAGTTCGGACGCGGGCTGGCGCGCACTCACGCCGCCGGCGCGCCGTCGCTCGGGTGCGCCCCGCCCGGGTGGAGCGGCGAGGTGCTCCGCAGCTCGGGCCCGATGCCGCTGCACGAGCACGACGCCGAGCCCGTCTTCGACACGTGGGGCGAGTTCTACGCCGAGTACCAGATCCGCCCCTACATCCCGCGGGCGCTCCGCAACGGGTCGATCGACGACGACGGCGCCCGGGTGCTCGAGCGCGTCGCCGACCGGCTCGCCGCGGGCGACTTCGACCACGACCAGCCCGCGCTCGTCGGAGAGGGTGCTGCGCGCCTGCACGGGGACCTGTGGGGCGGCAACGTCGTCTGGGCGGCGACCGGCCGCGGCGTGCAGGGTGTGCTCATCGACCCGGCGGCACACGGTGGCCACGCCGAGACCGACCTCGCCGCGCTCGACCTCTTCGGTGTCGACCGGCTGCCCGACATCCTCGCCGGCTACCAGGAGGTCTCACCGCTGGCCGACGGCTGGCGCGAGCGCGTGGGCCTGCACCAGCTGACGATGCTCGTCATGCACGCCGTCATCTTCGGTGGCTCGTACGGTCCCCAGACAGTCCGGGTGGCGCGGCGCTACTCCTGAGCGGCGGAGCCGGCAAGAACTCGGACCGGAAACCCTTGTGCGCCCGGTCACACCCGAGTAACGTACAACCAAATGGTTGTACGTAGCGAGCCCCACGCCCTCGACGACGACGAGATCGACCGGATCTTCCGGGCCCTCGCCGACGCCACCCGGCGCGACATCGTCCGGCGCACCCTCACCGGGGAGGCGACCGTGACGGAATTGGCGGCCGCGTACGACATCTCGTTCGCGGCCGTGCAGAAGCACGTCGCCGTCCTGGAGGGAGCCGGTCTCGTGACCAAACATCCCCACGGCCGTGAACGCCGCGTGCGGGGCAACCCCGACACCCTCCGGCGGGCCCAGGCCCTGCTGGAGAAGTACGAGCAGCTGTGGCGCGGCCGAATCGACCGGCTCGACGCCCTTCTCTCCGAAAACCAAGCGAAAGGCAACTGACATGCCGATCACCACCGTCGACAAGGACCTCGACGCCCTGACCATGACCGTGGTCGCCGACTTCCCCGTGCCGGTCAGCCGGCTGTGGGACGCCTACGCCGACCCCCGCCAGATCGAGAAGTTCTGGGGACCGGAGGGTTGGCCGGCCACGTTCACCCGCCACGACATGCACCCCGGCGGGCGCTCCGACTACTACATGACCGGTCCCGACGGCGAGCGCTCGGCCGGCTACTGGGAGTTCGTCGCCGTCGACGAGGGCCGCTCCTTCGAGGTCCGCGACGGCTTCGTCGGGGCGGACGGGCAGCCCGACGAGGACCTGCCGTCCATGCGGATGGTCTACACCTTCACCGAGACCGACGACGGCTCCCGGGTGACGACGACGACCTACTTCAGCTCGCTGGAGGAGCTCGAGCAGCTCGTCGAGATGGGGATGGAGGAGGGGAAGCGCTCGGCGATGGGCCAGATCGACGCCGTCGTCGCCGACCTCGCGTCCTTCGCCGCGGGCCGGGACACCGAGAGCACGATCCTCAGCGACACCCAGGTCCGCATCAGCCGGGTCATCCGTGGTCCGGTGCAGCGGGTGTGGGGCGCCCACCACGAGCCGGAGCTCGTCCGCCGCTGGATGCTCGGCCCCGATGGCTGGACCATGCCGGTCTGCGAGGTCGGGACCGCCGTCGGCGACACCTACCGCTACGAGTGGGAGCAGGAGGGGGGCGGCAGCCGCTTCGGGTTCACCGGGGAGGTGCGCGAGTCCCACCCGCCGTTCCGTGAGGTGACCACCGAGCGGATGGTCGGCACCGACGGGCCGAGCACGGTCAACGAGCTCACCCTCACCCCGGTGGCCGACGGCACCCTGCTCTCCCTCGTCATCACCTACCCGGACGCCGAGACCCGCGACACGATCCTCGCCACGGGCATGGTCGACGGCATGGAGACGAGCTACGCCCGCCTCGAGGCGGAGGCCCTCACCCCGGCCTGAGCCGCCGGCCGGACGCGGGGAGAGTCCCGCGTCCGGCCGTGCCCGGCGCGGTCACGGGTGCAGCGCCGGGTCGCCGGCAGGCTCGCTCACTCGGTCGGCGGCTGCTGCCCGGTGTAGAAGGCGGTCGTCTGGCGCTCGGCGGCGCGGGCCTTGTCCTCGGGAGTACCCGCGGCGACGGACGCATCGGCCCAGCGCCGGCTCGCGTCGGAGATGAACTCGCGCGCGGAGTCGCTCTGCTCCCATTGCGAGCCCTCCGCCGGCCGCGATGCGCCGGTGGTCAGGTGCAGCGCCAGGCCGAGGAACATCAGGTCCCAGCCCACGCCGGTGGCCCCGGGGCCGTAGGTGTCCCAGAACTCGTTGGGCATGTCCTCCTTGGCGGTGTGCTCCAGGGTGAACCGAGCACCGTCGCCCTCCGGGGCGACCCGGACGCCCACCCAGGAGATCCCGCCGCCGAACTCCCAGGTGATGTTGAAGCCGGACGGCGGCTCGCACTCCTCGATGGTGCCTCCGGCGTTGCCCTCGATCTGGTACCGCCCGCCGAGCCGCAGGTCGCCGGAGACCGGCGCGAACCACCGGGGGAGCCGCTCCTTGGAGGTGAGGGCGTCCCAGAGGTCTTCGACCGTGGTGTCGTAGACCTGGCTCATGGTGGCGACGACGGTCGACCTGCCGCCCTCCTCGCTGATGCTCAGCCGGCGCTCGACGTCGTCGAGCTGGCCGGCGCTGATGGTGGTGATGTCCTCGGTCATGGGTGTGGCCCTTCCTGGGCGTGGCGGATGCGTCGCTCGCGCTTGCCGCGGGCGATCTCGGTCTCGAGGGCGGCCAGGCGTGGCGCCCAGAACGCGCGGAAGTCGGACAGCCAGGTGTCGACCTCGCGCAGGGGGGTGGCGTCGATCGCGTACAGCCGCCGGGGGCCGTCGCGTCGCACCGTGGTGAAGCCGTGCTCGCGCAGGACGCGCAGGTGCTGGGAGACCGCGGGCTGGCTGATCCCGAACTCGCGGCCGATCTGTTCGGCGAGCTCGCCCGCGGAGCGCTCACCGTCGGTGAGGAGCTCCAGGAGGCGCCGGCGGACCGGGTCGCCGAGGACGTCCAGCGCGTGCACGGCCCTACTCTGCCGCCCGGGAGGCATATAAGCCAAGACTTAAATGCGCCAGGGGTGTCTGTCGGGAAGTGGGCTGTCGGCGGGAAGTGGGCTGTCGGCGGGAAGTGGGCTGTCGGCGGGAGGTGGGCTGTCGGCGGGAAGTGGGGGACGCTGTGACCCGGCCGGCGCTCCGCCCAGGCGGTTGGCGGCGCGCC
>DAHVRG010000164.1 GCA_027322565.1 Georgenia sp. | reverse complement strand
TGCGCTACCCGGGAGGCAACTTCGTGTCCGGGTACCGCTGGGAGGACGGTGTCGGCCCGGTGGAGGAGAGGCCGCGCCGCCTCGACCTCGCGTGGCGGTCCACCGAGACGAACGAGTTCGGGCTCAACGAGTTCATGGCGTGGACCCGCGCGGCGGGCGTCGAGCCGATGCTCGCCGTCAACCTCGGCACCCGGGGCATCGCGGAGGCGCTCGACCTCCTCGAGTACGCCAACCACCCCTCCGGCAGCCACCTGTCCGACCTGCGGGTCTCCCACGGCGTCCCGGAGCCGCACGGCATCCGGATGTGGTGCCTGGGCAACGAGATGGACGGTCCGTGGCAGCTCGGGCACAAGACTGCCGAGGAGTACGGCCGGCTCGCCGCCGAGACGGCGCGGGCGATGCGCCAGCTGGACCCCGGCCTCGAGCTCGTCGCCTGCGGCAGCTCGGGACGGCAGATGCCGACCTTCGGCAGCTGGGAGGCGACGGTCCTGGAGCACACCTACGAGCTCGTGGACCTCATCTCGGCGCACGCCTACTACCAGCTCCACGACGAGGACCACGCGAGCTTCCTCGCCTCGTCCGTCGACATGGCCCGGTTCATCTCCGACGTGGTCGCCACCGCCGACCACGTGGGCGCCCGGCTGGGCTCGACGAGGCGGATCGACATCTCCTTCGACGAGTGGAACGTCTGGTACCAGCGCGAGCTGGAGATCCCCCCGGGCTGGCCGGTGGCCCCGGCGCTGAGCGAGGACGACTACACGGTCGTCGACGCCGTCGTCGTCGGCTCCCTCCTCATCACCCTGCTCCGGCACAGCGACCGCGTCACGGCCGCCTGCCAGGCACAGCTGGTCAACACCATCAGCCCGATCCGGGCGGAGGCCGGGGGGCCGGCCTGGCGGCAGGCCACCTTCCACCCGTTCGCGCAGACCTCCCGGCACGCCCGCGGCGAGGTCCTGCGGCCCCAGGTCGCGGCACCGACGACGCCGACCGACCGCCACGGCGATGTGCCTGTCGTCGACTGCGTCGCCACCCATGACTCCGACACGGCGACGGCGGCGGTCTTCGCCGTCAACCGCAGCGCGACCGACCCGGTCCGGCTGCGCGTCGACCTGTCCGACCTCACGCCGACCGGAGCGGTCGACGTCGTCGTCGTGCACGACGAGGACCGCACCGCGACCAACAGCCGAGAGCAGCCCGACCGGGTCCGGCCGCGGACACACCAGGCCCACCTCGAGGGCGGGGTGCTCCACGTCGAGCTGCCGGCCGCCTCCTGGGCTCGAGCGGTGGTCGGCCTGTCATGACGACACCCCGCGACGTGTCCGGCCCTGTCTCGGCCGCGACGGCGACCGACCACGAGCTGCTCGCCGCCATGACCCTCGAGGAGAAGCTCGCCCAGCTCGTCGGGCTGTGGGAGGGCCGGGGCGGTGACGGCGGCGGCGAGGTGGCGCCGATGCAGGACGCGATGCAGTCCGACGTCGACCGGCTCGAGGACTTCGCCGTCCACGGGCTGGGTCACCTCACCCGCATGTACGGCACCCGGCCCGTGGACCCGGTCGAGCAGTCGCGGCGGCTCGCCGCGAAGCAGCAGTGGCTGCGGACCCGCACCCGGCTCGGGATCCCGGCCATCGTCCACGAGGAGTGCCTCACCGGCCTCGCCACCTGGCGGGCGACGACCTACCCCACCCCACTCGCCTGGGGCGCGACCTTCGACCCGCAGGTCGTCGCGCAGATGGGGGAGGCGATCGGGCGGACGATGCGGTCACTCGGCGTCCACCAGGGGCTGGCCCCCGTCCTCGACGTCGTCCGCGACGCCCGCTGGGGGCGGGTGGAGGAGTGCGTCGGGGAGGACCCCTTCCTCGTCGGCGAGCTCGGGACCGCCTACGTCCGCGGCCTCCAGGGCGCGGGGGTCGTCGCCACGCTCAAGCACTTCATCGGCTACTCCGCATCGCGGGCGGGACGGAACCTCGCCCCCGTCCACGCCGGCCCACGGGAGGTGGCCGACGTCCTGCTCCCGCCCTTCGAGATGGCCGTGCGCGACGGCGGGGCGCGGTCGGTGATGGCCGCCTACAACGAGATCGACGGCGTCCCCGTCACCGGGGACGCCACACTGCTCACCGGACTGCTCCGCGAGCGCTGGGGGTTCACCGGCACGGTGGTGGCCGACTACTTCGGGGTCGCCTTCCTCCACACGCTGCACGGCTCGGCGACCGACCTCGGGGACGCCGCCGCGCAGGCCCTCCACGCCGGGGTCGACGTCGAGCTGCCCACCGGTGCCGCCTACGTGGCACCGCTCGCCGAGCAGGTCCGCTCGGGCGCGGTGGGCGAGGCCGTCGTCGACCGCGCCGTGCTCCGGGTGCTGCGGCAGAAACGGGAGCTCGGGCTGCTCGACCCGCAGCCGGACCTCGCGCCGGCCGCGGACGTCGACCTCGACCCACCCGCCGCCCGCGATGTCGCCCGCCGGCTGGCCGAGGAGTCGGTCGTCCTCGTCAGCAACGATGACGGCACGCTCCCGCTCACCGACGCGACGGTGGCGCTGGTCGGGCCGAACGCGGACTCCGCCCACGCGCTCTTCGGGTGCTACAGCTTCGCCAACCACGTGCTCGCCCGGCACCCCGACACCGAGCTCGGCCTCGAGGTCCCGACCGTCCGCGACGCACTGGTCGCCGAGCTCGGCGCCGACGGCGTTCGCTACGCCCGCGGCTGCGACGTGCGCGGGGAGGACACCGGGAGCTTCGCCGAGGCGCTGGCCGTGGCGGAGTCCGCCGACGTCGTCGTCGCGGTCATGGGCGACCTCGCCGGGATGTTCGGCCGCGGCACGTCGGGGGAGGGCTGCGACACCGACTCCCTCGAGCTGCCCGGCGTCCAGCGCCGGTTCGTCGAGGAGCTGCTCGAGACGGGACGGCCCGTCGTCCTCGTCCTCGTGACCGGCCGGCCGTACGCCGTCGGGTGGGCCGTGGAGCGCTGCGCCGCCGTCGTCCAGGCCTTCTTCCCGGGACAGGAGGGCGCGGCGGCCCTCGCCGGGGTGCTCTCCGGCCGGGTCAACCCTTCGGGCCGGCTACCGGTCTCGCTCCCGGCGTCACCCGGCGGTGAACCCTCCGGCTACCTGCACCCGCCCCTCGGGGGAGCGAGCTCGGTGAGCAACCTCGACCCGTCGCCCGTCGCGCCCTTCGGGCACGGGCTCTCCTACACCACCTTCGAGTACGGCGACTTCCACCTCGTCGAGCCGGAGGTGGCCACCGACGGCGTCGTCGCCGTCCGCGTGCGCGTCCGGAACGTCGGGCAGCGGGCCGGTACCGACGTCGTCCAGGTCTACGCCAGCACGCGGACCCGCGGGACCACCCGCCCCGTCGTCCAGCTCCTCGGGTTCGCGCGGGTCCCGCTCGAGCCGGGCGCGGCCGCGGAGGTGGAGCTCCGGGTGCCGGCCGTCCGTCTCGCCCACACCGGGGCGGACCTGCGCCGCACGGTCCGCCCCGGGCGGGCGACCGTGTGGCTCGGCCGCTCCGCCGCCGACCTGCACGCGAGCGCGATGCTCACGATCACCGGTGAGCCGGTCGACGCGACCGCAGCCGACACGCGTCTCATGTCGGTCGCCGTCCGCGACGACGACCGGTGGTGACGAGGGCACGACCCGGCGGCGGACCCGCCCTCAGGCGTCCAGCCCGGCCGCCCGCCGCGCCACCGCGAGGGCGTGCCGGCTGGAGGCGACGCGGGCGCCGTCCGCCCCGGCGCGTTCGCGGAGCTCCAGCGCCAGGGCGAACTGCTCGGCGGCGTCCGCGAAGCGCCCCGCGGCGTAGAGCGACTTGCCGTAGTGCTGCCGGATGACCGCCTCCTGCGGCGTCCCGGCCGCCTCCGCCACGAGCCGGACGTAGTCCG
>DAHVRG010000147.1 GCA_027322565.1 Georgenia sp. | reverse complement strand
AACCAGCCCGGCTCCACCTCCACCGGACCCGGCACACCGGCCAACGGGTCGGGCGGCAACGGGCCAAGCACCACCGGCCACCGCTCCTCACCGTGGTCCAGACCCTGATCGGGGGCAGCACCGGGCCCGAGCACGTCGGGGGCAACCTCCCCCACCGGACCTGGCACCATCACCGACCCCTCCCGTATCGAACGTCTGTATGAACAGTACCGCCGACCACCGACACCCGGTCCGGGTGCGCACGGACGACCCCGTTCGGCTGCCTTCCCCGGTTGCGACGAGCACACTTGGGCCATGCCCACGGAGCTTGTGCTCGGTCCGATGGTCCGACACGTCTCCGCAACCTCTGCGGCCGTCTGGGTCCAGACGGCCGAGTCCGCGACGGTCACGGTCCGCCTCCTCGACGCGCAGGGCGGGACCCGCGAGTCCTCGTCCGCCCGCACGTTCGCCGTCCACGGGCACCACTACGGCCTCGTCGAGCTCACCGGCCTGCACGAGGCGACGCGGTACCGGTACGAGGTGCTCGTGGACGACGCCGTGCGCTGGCCGGAGACCGGCAGCGACCTCCCGGCGAGCTCGCTGACGACCCGGTCCACGAACGCTCCGGTACGCCTGGCTTTCGGGTCGTGCCGCACGAGTGTGCCCCACGACGCCGCCGGCCACCTCAGCCACGGCGTCGACGCACTGCGCACCTTCGCGCTCGCCCTCGCCGACGGGGACCACGGGCCGCTGAGTGCTCCCCCGGACCTGCTCCTCCTGCTCGGTGACCAGGTGTACGCCGACGCGACCAGCGCCGCCATGCAGGAGTTCATCGCGGCCCGGCGTGACATCACCGAGGAGCCGGGGGAGGAGCTCGCGGACTACGACGAGTACGCCCAGCTGTACCGCCTCGCCTGGAGCGAGCCGGCGCTGCGCCGGCTGTTCTCCTGGCTCCCGACGCTCATGATCTTCGACGACCATGACATCCGGGACGACTGGAACACCTCCGCCACCTGGCGCCGCCAGATGGAAGCCACGAGCTGGTGGCACGACCGCATCGTCGCCGGGCTCGGCTCGTACTGGGTCTACCAGCACCTCGGGAACCTCTCGGTTCAAGAACGGGCCGAGGACCCCCTGTGGACCGAGCTGCAGCGTCGGCAACGCGCCGCGCCGGACGCCGAGGTCGATCTCACCGACGCCGTCGACGCGTTCGCCGAACGGGCGGACGAGGACCCGCGCAGCTACCGCTGGAGCTACACCCACCCGCTCGGCCGGTCCCGGCTCGTCGTCGTCGACTCCCGCGCGGCCCGGCAGCTCGACCCGGACGACCGGTCCATGCTCGACGACGCGGAGCTGGCCTGGCTGGACGACCAGCTCACCGGCGACGTCGAGCACCTCCTCGTCGCGACGTCGCTGCCGTTCCTGCTGCCGATGGGCCTGCACCACATCGAGGCGCTGGACGAGGCCATGGCGGAGGGGAGGCTCGGGCGTCGGCTCACCCGCGTCGGTGAGTGGCTGCGCCAGGAGATGGACCTGGAGCACTGGGCCGCGTTCACCGACGCTTTCGACGCGGTCGCACGGATGGTCACGGAGGTGGCGGACGGGCGCCGCGGCGCTCCGCCGGCCTCGGTGCTCTTCCTCTCCGGGGACGTGCACTTCTCCTACATCACCGAGGTGGACCGCCGTTCCGGCTCACGGATGCTCCAGCTCGTCTGCTCCCCCATCCGTAACCCGCTCCCCCGGGCGCTGCGGGCCTTCGCCGCGCTCGGCTCCCACGCGGCCCGACCGGCCGGGGCGCTGCTCTCCCGCTGGGCCAGAATCCCGGAGACGCCCTGGCGCTGGCACGGCATCGCCGGCCCCTGGTTCGACAACAACGTCGCCGTGCTGGAGGTCCGCGACGAGCGGCTGCGCACCGTCTGGCTCGGCGGCCGGGTGCTCGGCGCGTCGCACGACCGTCCCGAGCTCGACGTCGTCGCGGACCTCGTGCTCGACGTGCCACCGGCCGGTACCGCCCACCGCCGGCCGCTGGCCCGGATGCACCCCGACCGGCAGCGCGGGCTCCTCGCCCGGCTGCGGCGGCGCACCACCGACCGGCGGTGAGCGACGCGGGCAGGCAGCGCAGGTCACGACGTCGCGGGCAGGGGCGGCTCGTCGGTGCCGAGGGACGGCTCGTCGGTACCGGGCGTGCCGGCCTCGTCCGCGACGGGTCCGTCAGGCTCCGGGATCCGGACGTCCAGCGGGTGGGCGATCTCGTCCTGCCCCATGCGGGCGAGCACGATGGCGGCGACGGCGAGCACCGCCGGTGCGAGGCCGGCGACGAGGAACACCGGCCCCAGCCCCACCGCCTCACCCACCGGGCCGGCAAGCGCCATCGACAGGGGCATGAGCAGCGCGGAGACGAAGAAGTCCAGGCTCGACACCCGGCCGAGCATGTGGCGAGGCACCCGCCGCTGGAGCAGCGTGCCCCACACCACCTGCCCGGCACCGCCGGTCGCCCCCATGAGCACCCCGGCGGCGGCCATGACTCCCAGGCTCGAGGTGACGCCGACCACCGACAGCGGTAGCGCCCCGAACCCCCAGAACAGCACCATCGTCGTCAGGTAGCGGCGCGGCAGCCGCCATGATGCGACGGCCAGCGAGCCGACCGCGCTGGCGATCCCGTAGGACGCGAGCACGACGGCGTACTCCCCCGGCCCTCCGCCGACGTTGTCGCGGACGGCGAACGGCAGGAGGACCTCGATCGGCCCGACGATGACGAGCACGTACGCGGTGGCGAAGAGCAGCGTGCCGAGCAGCCACGGCGTGCGCACCAGGTAGCCGAAACCGTCCCGTACGTCGCGCACGATGCCGCCCGCACCCGTGGGTGCGCCGTCGTCCCGGGACCGCTCGAAGGTGGTCCGTCCCATGAGGACGAGGCCGGCGACGGCGAGGAGCTGGGAGGCCGAGACGAAGGCGAAGGCGAGCCCGGGGGCGACGGCGGCGATGGCCGCGCTCGCGGCGGCCGGGCCGGCGGCGGTCATCAGCGCCGGACGCAGGACGCCCTCGG
The DNA here is from genome assembly GCA_027322565.1 of Georgenia sp. GTDB lineage: Bacteria > Actinomycetota > Actinomycetes > Actinomycetales > Actinomycetaceae > Oceanitalea. The sequence goes on along the minus strand of DAHVRG010000147.1, from coordinate 3,705 downwards.
TACCGTTGGCCGCGAGCAGCTGCTCGGGTGGAAGGACGTTGGGTAGCAGCGCCGAGTAGGCCGGGTAGAAGAACCCGTCGGTGGCACCGATGACGAAGGAGAGCGCGACGAGGTGCACCGTCTCGAGGTTGCCGGTGAGCGCCGCCCAGGCGGCGACACCCGTGAGCGTCGCCTTGAGCGCCTCGAGCGTGAGGAGGATGAGGCGCTGGGGCACGCGGTCGGCCAGGACACCACCGAAGAGCACCGCGACGAGGACACCGGCGGCCGAGGCGGTCGCCACATGGGAGAGCTGGGTCGGTCCGCCGCCCAGGCGGATCACCTGCCAGACGACGGCGACGAGCCACATCCCGGTGCCGAACAGCGAGAGCGTCAGCGCACCGGCCAGGTAGCGGAACTGTCGGACCGTGAACGGCCGCAGCGCGCGAGGCAGTGTGCGGGCGGCCATCTCCTACCACCCCACCTCCGAGGACGACGGCGACGACGGCGACGACGGGTGCAACAGAATCGCGCCGTCATCCCTTCCGCGTCCACGAAACTTCTGCGGGCGCCGCGGAGCGGCGAAGGCCTGCCGCTACGCGCTCTGCCAGAGCCCGACGACGTTGCCCTCGGTGTCCTTGAAGTAGGCCGCGTAGCCGAAGTCGCCGACCGGCGTCTTCCCGGTGAGGACCTCCCCGCCGTTGGCGTCGACACGAGAGAGGTCGGCGTCGATGTCGGCACTCGAGATCGTGATGACGGTCTGGGTGTTGGTGCCTCCCCGGGCGGCCATCCCGCCGCCGATGAAACCGGGCTCGCTCGGCGTCCCGTCCTCCGTCGTGGGTCCGGTGGCGGCGCCGAGGTAGTCGTCGAAGCCCGGCATCGCGTCCAGCTGCCAGCCGAACACACCGCTGTAGAAGCGCTTGGCCCGCTCCTTGTCGTCGAACGGGATCTCGAAGTGGACCACTCGACCTGCCATGGGAACCTCCCCGGACGAGAGCCGGCGCCCCGGTCGGCGACAGCGCTGACGAGCGTCATCGTAGGGCCCGGTCGGCCCGCCCACCAGGGCGGTGCGGAGGTGACCCGGGAGCCACGGCGGCGGGTCACTCGTGCCGGGTACGGTGGATCGGACTGTTCTTCGTCGAGTGGAGCGCCGATGTCGTCCTCGTCCCTCGCCCCTGCCCTCGGCCGCTTCGGTCTCTGGCGTCGCGGCGCCCACCTCACGCCCGAGCTGGCGGGTGCCGTGGAGCGTCTCGGCTACGGGACGCTCTGGGTCGGTGGCTCCTCACCCGCCGACCTCGGCATCGCGGAGGAGCTGCTCGATGCGACCGAGCGGATCACGGTCGCCACCGGGATCGTCAACATCTGGCTCTCGCCGGCGACGGAGGTCGCGGCGGCGTTCCACCGTATCGAGCAGGCCCACCCCGGGCGGCTGGTGCTCGGTATCGGGATCGGGCACCGAGAGACCCTGGACGGCCGGTACGAGAAGCCCTATGCAGCGCTCGTCTCCTACCTCGACACGCTCGACGCCGAGGGGGTCCCCTCCGGTCGCCGGGTCGTCGCCGCCCTCGGCCCACGCACGCTCCGGCTCGCCGCCGAGCGCGCCGCCGGTACGCACCCGTACCTCACCACGCCGACCCACACCCGGTTCGCGCGTGACGTCGTCGGACCGGACACCGTCGTCGCACCCGAGCAGCGGCTCCTCCCGGAGACCGACGCAGCCACCGCACGCGAGACGGCTCGCCGGTTCCTCGAGCGGTACCTCTCCCTGTCGAACTACCGGCGCACCCTCGAGACGCACGGCTTCACCGCGGCGGTCCTCGACGCCGGCGCCACGGACGCGGCGGTCGACGCGCTCGTCCCGCACGGCGGTCCGGCGACGCTGGCGGCGGCGGTGCGCGGCCATCTCGACGCCGGCGCGGACCATGTGTGCGTCCAGGTCCTCCCGGCGCGGCGCGACCCGCTACCGACCCTGGCCACGCTGGCGGGCGAGCTGTAGCGGCTCAGCCGCCGCGCCCCGCCCGGCGATCGGCGTACTCGCCCAGCGGCACCCGCTCGCCCGGCGCGACACCGAGGACTGCCGCGAGCTCCGGGTCCCGGATCGGCGCGGTCTTGTCGCCCTGCTCGAAGAGGAAGATGACCTCGACGACGTCGTAGCGGAGCTCGCCGTCGGGCAGGCGTTCCTGGAACCGCGACGTGGCCGGCCCGAACCCGCACTCGGCGAAGGCGAAGGTCCGCGACCGCCCCTCGGCACGGTCCCAGGTGCCGACGGAGGCGACGACGTCGGCGACCACCTGGCCGTCGGCCTCGGCGTTCACCCGCACGACGTCCGCGACGCCGCCCCTGACGCCGCCGAGGCGCTCCACCCCGGGCCAGCCCGAGGTGACCGCCCGTTCCACGAGCTCGGCCCAGCCCACCGCGCCGCCGACCGTGACCTCGACGCCGCCGCACGGGGCGAGGTCATCCAGCTCGCACGCCGAGGCGTCGACGACGAACCGGAGCCTCCGGTCGGCGAGCGACGGGATCGTGGCGAGGGAGGAGGAGCGGGCCATACCTCCATTGCACGCCTCTCCCGGGCCCTTTTCAAGCATTGTCGGGCCGGCCCACCGCCCGGTCGGTCAACGGCTCAGCGCGGTCTCCCCGCACAGGTGCACCTCGAGCCCGAGGGCGTCGAACATCGCGGCCTTCGCCTCGAGCGCCCGGTCCGCCGTCGCCTCGTCCGGGGCGTAGACGACCTGGACGTGGTTGGCCTTGTGCCGCGCCATGAACTGGTCCCGGGTGACGCCGTGGAGCACCGCGTGCATCACCGGCCACTCGGGGTTGGTGGCCTCCTTGCGTCGGGCGCTCTCCTCCGCGGGCAGGTCCACCGAGGCTCCTCGGCCGATGTCCACGTGGAGGCGGCCGTCGGCGACGTAGACCCGGGACCAGACGATCTCCCCCGGCTTCGACACCCCGTTGAGGGTCGCTCCACCGGCGGGGAAGAACACCGGGCCCTGGCGCCATCCCTCGGCACCCGCGTAACCGCCGACGAGGTGGGAGGCGGGCACGGACCCGGAGATCTCGAACGTCCACACGTACCGGCCGCCGTACTCCTCCCCCCACCGCACGTCGTGCAGCGTCGTCGCGGGGTCCAGCCCCATCGCCCGCCACACCCGGTTCGTGATGAGGGCGTCCACCGCCACCCCCTCGTCCACCTCGTTGAAGTGCGGCAGCGCCCGACCCTCCCACAGGACCCGCGTGCCGTCCCGGCTCGTCACCGGCGGCCGCTCCTCGTTGTTGAGCAGACCCTCGACGAGGTCGGAGGCCGGAGAGAGGTTCTTCAGTCCCTGCTGGTACTGGATCCCCACCGCGTCCAGCCCGAAGTCGTCGGCGAGGCGCAGCACGGCGACGTACATCTTGTACTGCCAGCGCAGCTGGTTCTCGGTGAGCTCGGTCGCCTCGTCGGTCCCGATGCAAAAGCGCATGCCGGCCTCCCGCAGCCACCGGCCGACGGCGTCGGCCTCCTCGTCGCCCACCTGCTGCATCTGCGCCCACAGCTCGCTCTGGGAGAGTCGCTCCTTGTAGATGCCCGCGGGGTTGAGCAGCTCGTCGTCGATGATCGCGTTGTACATCCCCATGCAGCCCTCGTCGAAGACACCGATGATCGCCTTCTCGGTGAGCAGCTGGTCGGCGAGGGCGCGGCCCAGCGCGGTCTCCGCGGAGTCGGGCAGCGGCGGTAGCGGACGCACGTGC
>DAHVRG010000024.1 GCA_027322565.1 Georgenia sp. | reverse complement strand
ACGTCGTCCTCGGCGTCGAGCAGCGCCCGCAGTCCGGTGCGGATGAGGGGCTGGTCGTCGCCCAGCACGACCCGGATCACGCCACCCGCCCGGTCGGGAGCTCGGCGCGGACGCTGAAGCCGCTGCCCGGCCGCCCGTCGGCGACGAGGTGGCCACCCAGCGCGGTCGTGCGCTCCCGCATCCCGACGAGCCCGAGCCCGGGCTTGGCGGCCGTGCTCGCCCGGCCCACGCCGTCGTCGTCGACCCGGAGGACGACCCAGCCGGGCCGGTACTCCACCTGGACGCGGGCCGAGGCGGCGCGGGCATGGCGGGTGACGTTGGTCAGCGCCTCCTGGACGATGCGGTAGGCGGCCGCGTCGACCGCCGGCGGCAGGTCGCGGGCGCGGCCGGTGACCTCGAGCCGGGTGTCGAGCCCGGTGGCGTGGGCACGTCGCACGAGCTCGGGCAGGTGGTCGACGCCGCGCACGGCCTCGCCCGGCTCGTCCACCCGGCGCAGCACCCGGAGCGTCTCGCGCAGCTCGGTGGCGGCGTCCCCCGCCGCCTCCTGGATCGCCTGCAGCGCCGGTGGCACCTCCTCGCCCCGCTTGCGCGCGAGATGGGCGGCCACCCCCGACTGCACCTTGATGACGGAGATGCTGTGGGTGAGCGAGTCGTGCAGCTCGCGAGCGATCCGCAGCCGCTCGTCGGCGGCCACCCGCTGGACCACGGCCGCGCGGGTCCGCTCGGTCTCGGCGAGCCGCTCCTCGACCGCTCGCACCTTGCCCTTCCACTGGTGCACCGCCGCGGCGCCGATGAGCACCGAGACGAGCCACCCCGTGGCGTAGAAGCGCTTCCAGCCGCGATCCGTGCGCATGGCGTGAGGGTACTGACCGGGTGGGGGTCCCGACGTCCTCCGCAGGGAGTAGGCCACGGCACCTCCCTGCGTCGTAGACGACGTCGTCGCGCAGTGCGCACGGAGCATACGGAAGTGACGCCGACGGCACGACGACCCCGAGGCTCACGGCGAGGAGGCTCGGGGCACCTGATCCCAGAGGAGAGCTCCGATGACACTTCACATCCCCGTCGACTACCTCACCGCCTCGATCGCCGACGGCGTCCTGCGGCCGGGGGACCCCTGGTACACGGAGGGCGCCACCACGATGACGGGGGAGGGCAGCCCCGACCTCGTCGTCCGCCCCCGCACCACACACGAGGTCGCCACGGCAGTCCGGTTCGCCCGCGGCCACCGCCTGCCCCTCACCGTCCGCGCAGGCGGGCACAGCATCGCCGGGCTCTCCACCGTGGACCGCGGGCTGCTCCTCGACCTGCGCCGGCTCGACGACGTCGCCGTCGACCCCGGGACCCGGCGGGTGCGGGTCGGCGGGGGTGCCACGTGGGGCACCGTCGCCCGGGCGTTGCAGCCCCACGGGCTCGGCCTGACCGCCGGTGACACCGCGAGCGTCGGCGTCGGCGGGCTGACGCTGGGCGGGGGCATCGGCTGGATGGTGCGTCGGCACGGGCTGGCCGTCGACAACCTCGTCGGCGCGCAGGTCGTCACCGCGGCGGGAGAGGTGCTCGAGACGAGCGCCGACGCCCACCCCGACCTGTTCTGGGCGCTGCGCGGCGGTGGTGGTGGGCTCGGCGTCGTCACCCGTTTCGACTTCCGGGCCGAGCCGGTGGACGACGTGCTGTTCGGCACCGTGACCTTCGCGCTGGAGGACCCGCTCACGCTGCTCACCGCCTGGCGGGACCACCAGCGTGCCGCCGCCGACCGGCTCACCACGGTGCTCAACCTCCTCCCGCCGATGGAGGGCCGTCCGGCGGTGGCGATGCTCGGCCTGTGCCTCGTCGGTGAGCGGGAGGGGGCTGGGCTGGACCCGCTGCTCGCGCTCGGGACCGTGCTGCGCAGCGACGTCGCCGTGCGTCCCTACGCGGACGTGCTCGCCGAGGGGCACCACGCACCCGGCGGGCGCCCGACGATGCGCAACACCTTCCTGCCCGAGCTCGACGACGCGGCCCTCGCCCACGTCGCGCGACTCACCGAGGGCGGCGCGACCGTGGTGTCGCTGCGCGCGCTGGGAGGTGCGTTGGCGCGGGTGCCGGCGGACGCCACCGCCTTCGCCCACCGGAGCGCGGAGACCCTCGTCACCGCGATCAGCCTCGCCGGCGACACCGTGGGCAGTGCGTGTGCGTGGGCCGACCTGGCCGCCCGCGGCACGGGCAGCTACGTCAACTTCCTCTCCGTGGCCGGGGAGCACGCCGACGCGGTGGCCTACCCGGCCCGGACACGGCAGCGGCTCGAGCAGGTCCGTGAGAGGTACGCCGCCGCCGGTCTGTCCCGTGCCGGCGTGCTGCCCTGAGCGAAACGGCTACCGAGATGTCCGTGGCAGGTCCTACGCTGTCCGGGCGCCCGAACGCGGCGCCCCGTCGCGCAGCCCGACCGCGCGACCGGCAAGGTGGAAAGGCCGACATGCTCCTGCCCGTACTGCGGCGCTTCCTGCGTCCGTACCGCCGCGACGTGCTCATCGTCGTCGTGCTGCAGTTCGTCCAGACGCTCGCCGCCCTGTCCCTGCCCAGCCTCAACGCCGACATCATCAACGACGGCGTCGTCGTCGGGGACATCGGCTACATCCTGCGGGTCGGCGGGGTCATGCTGCTCATCAGCGGCGTCCAGGTCGCCTGCGCCATCGGCGCCGTCTACCTCGGTGCCCGGGCCGCGATGAGCGTGGGCCGCGACCTGCGCCACGCCGTCTTCAGCCGCGTCCAGCGGTTCTCCGTGGCGGAGGCGAGCCGGTTCGGGGCGCCCTCGCTCATCACCCGCTCGACGAACGACGTCCAGCAGGTCCAGATGGTCACCCTGATGACCTTCACGATCATCGTCATGGCCCCGATCATGATGGTCGGAGGCGTCATCATGGCGCTGCGCCAGGACGTCGGGCTCTCGGCGCTGCTCCTCGTCGTCGTGCCGCTGCTGCTCGGCCTCATGGGGCTCATCGCCACGCGGATGGGGCCGCTCTTCCGGCTCATCCAGGAGCGCATCGACCGGATCAACCGGGTCATGCGGGAGCAGATCACCGGCGTGCGGGTCATCCGGGCCTTCAACCGGCAGGAGAGCGAGCGGGAGCGCTTCGCGCGGGCCAACACCGAGCTGTTCGACACCAGCCTGCGCGTCGGCTACTTCATGGCGCTGATGTTCCCGACGGTCATGCTCATCATGAACGCCTCGTCGGTGGCCGTGGTGTGGTTCGGGGCCGGGCGCATCGACAGCGGCGCGATGGAGGTCGGCTCGCTCGTCGCGTTCCTCAACTACCTCATGCAGATCCTCATGTCGGTGCTCATGGCCTCGATGATGTTCATGCTCGTCCCGCGTGCGTCCGTGTCGGCCGAGCGCATCGACGCCGTCCTCGCCACCGAGCCGGGCATCGTGCGGCCGGCCCAGCCTCGGGAGCTGCCCGCCGGGCGCGCGGTCATCGAGCTCGACGGCGCGTCCTTCGGCTTCGAGGGCGCCGCCGAGCCCGTGCTCCACGACATCTCCCTGCGGCTCGAGCCCGGACGCACGACGGCGGTCATCGGCTCCACCGGCGCCGGCAAGACGACCCTGGTCAACCTCCTGCCCCGGCTGATCGACCCGACCGCGGGTGCGGTCCGGGCGGCGGGGATCGACGTGCGCGAGCTCGACCCGGCCGAGCTGCGGGCCCGCATCTCCCTCGTGCCGCAGCGCGCCTACCTGTTCTCCGGCACCATCGCCTCGACCCTGCGCTTCTCCCGGCCGGAGGCCACCGACGAGGAGCTGTGGGCGGCGCTGGACGCCGCCCAGGCGAGCGAGTTCGTCCGCGAGCTCGGGCTGGACGCACGGGTCGAGCAAGGCGGCTCGAACTTCTCCGGCGGCCAGCGGCAGCGGCTGGCGATCGCCCGCGCGCTGCTCAAGCCCGCCGACCTCTACGTCTTCGACGACTCCTTCTCCGCCCTGGACTACGCCACGGACGCCCGGCTCCGCGCTGGTCTGCCCACCGCGACCGCCGGTGCCGCCGTCCTCATCGTCGCCCAGCGGGTCGCCACCATCCGCGACGCCGACGAGATCGTCGTCCTGGACGAGGGCCGCGTCGTCGGGCGCGGCACCCACGGTGAGCTCATGGCGTCGAACGAGACCTACCAGGAGATCGTCCTGTCCCAGCTGAGTGTACAGGAGGCGGCGTGAGCCACGGAGCGGGCCCGGGCGTCCCCCCGGGGCAGAAGTCGGCCAACTTCGGCGCC
>DAHVRG010000141.1 GCA_027322565.1 Georgenia sp. | reverse complement strand
CGCCTCCAGGCTCTCGGCGAGGTCGGGGACGACCTCCCCCGTCTCGGCGTCGAGATAGGCGAGCATCCCGAATACCGCCGGCAGGAAGTTCCCCTCCGAGGAAGGCGTGAAGTTGGCGATGTTCGCGGGGTCCAGCCCGCGGGAGGCGGTGGCACCGATCGCCACCGTGATCGTGCTCGTACCGGTCGTCCCGCCGTCCGGCGTCCCGTCGCTGCCCTCGGCCTCCTCCGGGCCGCCGCTGCACGCCCCGAGGAGCAGTGCTGCGGTCAGCGCCACCGCCGACACTCGTCCTGGCTTCATCCCGGTGTCCTCTCCTCGCTGAGATCCTGCGGCCCGGCTCCGGCGCCAGTGCCGCCATGCCCATCGTCTGGCCAATGATTATGTTTGTCAATAGTTGCGATCATCACGACGGTGGTCGCTCAGTAGCGGTACACCGTGTGCGCGCTGGGCACACCCCGCGGGCCGTAGGGCGCCTTCTCCAGCCAGACCCCGGCTGCCGCATCCCCCGGCGCCGCCTCTGCGGCCGCGCGGATCCGCTCCCTCCGCTCGGCGTCGGGACGCAGGTGCGCCAGCGCCTCCCCGGCGGCCTCCTTGTTGAAGAGCGCGGCTGCGCGCCGGTTCCCGGTGAACGCCTCCACGGCCGCGACGCCGACCGCCGGGTGGGTCCCGCCCAGGGCCAGCGCGACGGCCCAGGCGGCCTGCTCGGCGTCGGGCACGCCGGAGTTCAGCCCGCGTGCGCCGAACGGGGCGAAGAGGTGTGCCGCCTCCCCGACGAGCAGCACCCGCCGGTGCGGGTCGGCGAAGTCGTGCGCGACGAGCTGCATGAACTGGTAGGTGGAGATCCACGTGATCCGGTCGGCGTAGCCGGCCGGCAGCACCTGACCGACCCACGCCCGCACGCCCTCCGGGCTGCCCATCTGCTCCGGGTCGTCGTCGTCGTGGAGCTGGAGGTCGAGCCGCCAGCCGCCCTGGAATGGCACGAGGAGGACGTTGCGTCCCTCGGTCGCGGGATGGGCATACCAGAACGTGCGCTCGACCGGCAGCGGGGTGTCCGGGTCGTCCTCGAGATCGACGACGACGTACCAGCCGTCGTCCCGCGCCCCCTCCATCCGAGCACCGATCTCCCGCCGGACCACGGAGCGGGAGCCGTCGGCCCCGACGACGTACCTCGCCCGCCAGGTGTCACCGCCGGTGGTCGAGATCGTCACGCCGTCGGCGTCGGTGGTGACCGCGTCGACCTCCTGCTCCCAGGCGAACTCGACCCCGACCTCCCGGCAGGCCTCGGCGAGGATCCGCTCGATGTGGACCTGCGGCAGGGAGGTGAAGTGGGGGTAGGTGCCCGGCTCGGGGTCGGGGTAGGTCTTGCGGTAGACCTCCTTGTCGCCGACGAGCGTGCGCTGGGTGTTCCAGTAGGTCCCGAAGGCGGCCATCCGCTCGCCGAGGCAGGGGTGGATCCGGTCGAGCACGGTGAGGGTGGCGCTGTGGGTGAAGATCGCGCGGCTGCCCGGTCGCGGGCGCCCCTCGGGCCCGGCCTCGAGCACGGTGACCGGCAGGCCGACCGAGCGCAGGGCAAGGGCTGCGGTCATCCCGACGGGACCGGCGCCGACGACGAGGACGTCATGGGTGTGCAACGGCAGTTCCTACCTTCGTGGGTTGGGCGACGACCAGCGCGTCGAGGAGCACCGGCCCCGCGGCGGTCATGCGGACTGGGTTGAGGTCGATCTCGGTGACGTCGCCGTAGCTCGTGAGGACCTCGCCGACGGCGGTGATGACGGAGGCGAGCGCGTCGACGTCCACCGGGGGCTGCCCCCGGTGCCCGGTGAGGAGCGGGGCCGGCAGTGCCCGGACCATCGCCCGCGCGGCCGCCGGGGTGACTGGCGCGACGCGGGTGGCGACCGACCCCGCGAGCTCGACGTCGACGCCGCCCAGGCCGAGCACGACGACCGGACCGAACACGGGGTCCCGCAGACCGCCGACGAGCAGCTCGACGCCGTCGGGCGCCTGCTCCTCGAGCAGGTAGCGGCGCGGCTCCGCGCCCGGGACCGCGTCGATGGCCCGCAGCGCCGCGTCCAGGTCCTCCGCGCTCCTGACCCCGACGTGCACACCGCCCACGTCGGACTTGTGCAGCACCTCGGCGTCGAGGATCTTGACCACGGCGGGTCCGCTGAGCTCGGCGAGCGCCCGGTGGGCCTCGGCGTGGCTCGCGGCCACCCGCCGCACCCCGGCGCGCACGCCGAAGGTCTCGAAGAGCGACTTCGCCGCGTCCTCGTCGAGGGTGCGGCCGAGCGTCCGCGACCCGGTGACGTGCTCCGCGACCCCCTCCTCGTCCCGCGCGTGGCGGGCACGTGCGTCGGCGACCAGCGCGACGAGGCCGCGGGCCAGCCGGTCGGGGGCGTCGAGCAGGGCGATCCCGCGGGCCGCGAGGTCCGCCCGGCGGGCGGCGAGGTCCTCGGCCGGCCCGCCGGAGGCGAAGACGACCCGGCCGGCGGCGGCGTCGAGCGCGGCCGCGGGGTCGAGCGCGCCGGGTTCGTCGAGGGCGTAGACGCCGAGGACGTCGATCTGCGGGTCCGCGGCCACGGTGGCGACGACGTCCGGGAAGGTCGGGCCGGGGCGGCCGGTGTCCACCGGGTTGCTCTGGTAGGTCAGCGGGGGAAGGAGGTCGCCGAGGCGGGCCCTGCTCGCTGCGCTGAGGCCGGGCATTCGGACACCGGCGGAGGCGAGTGTGTCGGCGATGATGAGGCCCGGGCCGGCCTGGCCGGTGATCACGCCCACGCCCGGGTCGGCGGAGGCGGGGAGCCGGGTGCGGCTGAGCACGCTCAGGGCGTCGACGAGCTCGCCCGGGGTGTCGACGAGCACCGCGCCGGACTGCGCGAGGGCGGCGCGGGTCAGCTCGTAGGAGCCGGTGAGCGCTCCGGTGTGCGACTGGGCGAAGTCGCCGACGTCGCTGCGCCCGACCTTGAGGGCGACCACCGGCTTGCGCTCGGTCACCCGGCGCACGGCGGCCATGAGTGCCGGCCCGTCGGCCACGCCCTCGACGTGCAGGGCGACGGCTGTCGTGCCGTCGTCGGCGGCGAGGTGGTCGAGGACGTCGGCGAACCCGACGTCGACGGCGTTGCCGAGCCCGACACCGAGCCGCAGCCCCACCCCGGCCTGCTGGAGCAGGAAGCCCAGCGCGAGGTTGACGCCGCCGCTCTGGGCGAGGACGGCCACCGACCCGGGCTCGAGGGTGCGCACGGCGGGCATGAAGTTCGCGCAGATGCGACCCGCCGGGTCGACGAAACCCGATGTGTTGGGGCCGAGCAGGCGGATGCCGTGGGCCCGCGCGACCGAGGCGACCTCCTCCTGGAGGTCCGCGCCCGCCTCCCCGCTCTCGGCGAAGCCTCCGGCGCACACGACCGCGGCACGGACCCCGGCCGCGCCGCAGTCGGCCAGCGCCCCGGGCACCGCCTGCGGCGGGACGACGAGCACGGCGAGGTCCACCGGCGCGTCCGCGTCGGCCGGGCGTGCGATCGCCGGCCGGCCCAGGACGGACTCGCCGGCCGCGGCCGCCTTCGGGTTGACGGGGTAGAGCGGTCCGGGGAAGTCGACGAGCGCCTGCATCATCGCGTGCCCGGCCTTCTCGGGGGCGGTCGAGGCGCCGACGACGGCGATGGCCCGCGGCCGGAACAGCGGGGTCAGCGGCATCGCTCAGCCCTCCGTGCGGGTGAGGCCGGCGGGGACCGGACGTCGGGCGTAGGGCACGGCGCCGGCGGCGGTGACCGGGACGGTGAGCCGGCCGAGCCGCTCGATCTCCAGGGTGAGCTCGTCACCGTCGGCGAGGGGCCCGACACCGGCCGGGGTGCCGGTGGCGATGACGTCACCGGGCTCGAGGTCCATGACGTGGCTCGCGTAGCTGACGAGCTCGGCCACCGAGTAGATGAGGTCGGCGGTGCTGGCGTGCTGGCGGAGCGTGCCGTTGACCGAGCAGCGCAGCTCGAGCGCGTCCGCGTCGCCGACCTCCTCGGCGGTGGTGACCCACGGGCCGAGCGGGGTGAAGGTGCGGAAGGACTTGCGGGTGGACCGGTCCTCGGTCGAGCGCACGGTGATGTCGAGGACGGGCACGTAGCCGAGGACGTGGTCCAGGGCCTCGGCGACGCCGACGTCCGCGGCGAAGGAGCCGATGACGATGCCGAGCTCACCCTCGTGGTCGGTGCGACGGTCCGTGTAGGGCAGGCGCACCGCCTCGCCGGGACCGCTCACCGAGCTCGGGGCCTTGAGGAAGACGCCGTACTCGGCGATGGTCCGCTGCTCGTCCATCTCGAGCTGGTGGTCGACGTAGTTCACCGGTGCGCCGACCACCTTCCCGGGCCGGCGGAGGGGTGCCTCGAGCCGGACGCCGGCGAGCGGCCTGCGGGGCAGGGCGGTGGTGTCGAGCGCGGCGAGGTCGGCGGACGTCCCGCCCGCGTCGAGGAAGGCGAGCAGCGGCCCACCGCGCCCCGGGCGCAGGTCGAGCGTGCCCGTGATGTCGACGACCTCCTCACCCTCGACCAACCCCAGGCGGTCACCGTCGAACACGGCGATCTTCACGTGTCTCTCCCCTTCTCGGCTGATGTCGGACGCAGGTGCGGCCCGTCCCCGGCGCCGTCGCACCAAGCCCGCTCCGGCAGCCCGTCGCGGACCTCGGTCGGCACGTCCTGCGGACGGGCACCGTTGTCGAGGTCCACCGCGTGGAGCCAGACCTCGCGGGCACGCATCCGGACCGTCTCGGCGACCGGCACCTCGCCGGCCGGCGTGAGGACGGGGGTGTGCCACCTGTCGTCCGGCAGGTCGCGCCACTCGACGCTGAGGTGGACGGCGGCGTGGGCGTGCAGGTTGCGCAGCGCGGCACTCCCGAGGGTGGCGGCGAGCTCGATCTCCCGGTCCCGCGCGGCGCGGGAGGCGTACATCCGGCCGGCGACCCCCGTGCGGACACCTTCGACGAGCCGGCTGAGCGCGCGTGCGTTGTACCCGACGTGGGCGACGACGTGGCGCCGCGACCAGCCGGGGACCCGGGAGGGTCCGTCGAGCTCGGCCTCGGGCAGCTGGGCGAGGACCCGCGAGAAGAAGGCGGTCCCTCGTCTGGCGAGGAGGAGCGCCGCCCGTACCTCCGGGTCCCGGACGAGGTCGTGCCGTGCGACCATCAGATGGCCCTCGTCGGTGTGCGGGGCGACATCGGCCTCAGCCCCGGCTGCCCGGCAGGAACCGACCCGCCTCCGGCAGGTAGGTGCGCTGGAAGTGGAGACGCTCGACGACCGGGGCGTCGCTGAACCGGAAGAGGTCGAACTCGCCGTCCGCCTCGAGCGACCAGGCGGTCCACGAGGGCAGGACGAAGAGGTCACCGGTGACGAGCTCCCGGCGCTCGCCGTCGAAGGTCACCGACCCGGCGCCGGAGAACACCTGCCACACCGAGGAGCCGACCTCGCGGCGGACCGCTGTGCGCGTCCCCGGCCGGAGCCGGTGGAACTCGCAGCGGATCGTGGGCAGGACGTCGCCACCCGTCGTCGGGTTCGTGTACTTGACCGCGGCGTGTCCCGGCTCGACGGTGGCCGGCTCGCCCTCGTCCTCCAGCGCGAGCTGCTCGCGCAGGGCGGCGTCGGTGTGCTCCCAGCGGTAGGCGCCGATGGGGGTGGAGACCGTGGGCTCCTGGGCCGACAGCGGCGTGAGACCGGGGTGGGACCACAGCCGCTCGGAGCGGGAGAACGGCGGCGAGGCCTCGTCGGTGACCCGCTCGGAGCCGAACTCGAAGAAGCCGAAGTCCATGTCGTGCACGAAGGGCACGTCGAGGCCGTCGATCCACGCCATCGGCCGGTCGGTGTCGTTGTGGTGCCCGTGGAAGTGCCAGCCGGGGGTGAGGAGCAGGTCCCCACGGCTCATCCGCACGGGGTCGCCGTTGACGACCGTCCACACCCCCTCGCCCTCGACGACGAAGCGGAAGGCGTTCTGGGCGTGCCGGTGCTCGGGGGCGGTCTCGTGGCCACCGAGCCACTGGATGGCGCACCACAGCGTGGGCGTGGCGTAGGCGGTGGGGGCCAGACCAGGGTTGGCGAGCCCGATCGCCCGCCGCTCTCCTCCGCGACCGACGGGTACCAGCTCGCCGGCCCGCTGGGCGATGTCGAGCAGCTCGGACCACTTCCAGACGAACGGGACCGCCGACGGCGCCGGCTCCAGCGGCATGAGGTCGTTGGTCTGGGTCCACAGCGGAGCCGTGCTGTTGCGCTCGAAGTCGGCGTAGAGGCGGTCGAGCTCGGGACTCGGCTCCGGCTGGCCCGGCTGGACGGCGCTGGCCTCGGTGCTCATGGCAGTCCTCCTGTTCGACGACATCATCGATTGCTGCTATCAATCATTTAGTAGCCAATTGACATTGTCAACCATCAGGGTGGCTCCTCGTGGTGGCGGCGTGCCACGGCCCGGCCCCGACGGGCGGGACCGGGCCGTGGCGTGCGGGGCGACCTCAGCGGCGCGCGCTCCTGCGGCGGCCGGCGAGCAGGGCGCCCGCGGCAGCGAGGAGGGTGGCCACGGCACCGGCCGCGAGCGGCGTCGCGCCGGTGGACGGCAGACGGTCCGCAGGCTCGGCGCCGTCGGGACCGGAGGCGTCCGGGGGCGGGGTGCCGTCGCCCGCTCCCGGGGGTGTGTCACCGTCCCCCGGCACCGGCGGGGGAGTCGGTCCGTCCGCTGCGGTGAGCACCGTCATCGGGGCCGTCGCGACGACCGTCCCGGCCGGGGACCGGGCCTCGAGCCGGTAGTCGCCGGTGGCCTGGCCCTCGGCGATGGCCACCTCGACCGAGCCCTCGCCCTCGCCGTCCACCGTCACGGCGCCGAGGAGGGCGTCGTCGGCGGCGAGCCAGAGCTCGTAGCTGCCGCCG
>DAHVRG010000138.1 GCA_027322565.1 Georgenia sp. | reverse complement strand
CCGAGAGGGAGGCGAAGTACACCCCGACCTCGTGCTCGGCGCGCTTGCGCAGTCGGTAGGCGAGCCGGTCGAGGGCAATGCCGTGCCGGCCGCCGGTCACGTCGGCGACGACGAGCTGGCGCAGCGCCGGCATCGCGGCACGGGCGGTCTGCCCGACGACGTCGGCGTCGACGGGGACCTCACGCCAGCCCAGGACGCGCAGTCCCTCCTCGGCGGCGATCCGTTCGACGGCGGCGACGGCGTCCGCGCGCTCGGCCGAGGCGCCCTGCCCGCCGGGGAGCATCGCCATCCCGACGGCGTAGTGGCCGGACGCGGGCAGCGGGAAGGGCAGGACCGCGCGGAGGAAGGCGTCGGGGACCTGGAGGAGGATGCCGGCGCCGTCGCCGGTGTCCTCCTCCGCGCCCACTGCGCCGCGGTGGGCCAGGTTGGCCAGCGCCGTGAGGCCGGCATCGACGATGTCGCGGCCGGGTGTCCCGCGCAGGGTGGCGACGAACGCCACGCCGCAGGCGTCGTGCTCGTAGGCGGGGTCGTAGAGCCCCTGCCGTGGCGGCGCTCCGGACTGCGGTGGGCTCCCGTGGATCGGCCCCATCGAGGTATTCCTTTCGTCTTCACCTATTCTTTACCAGCGCTGGGGCGCCGTTGACCCGGTGGGCGGGAACATTACTCCCCGGTGACCCCTCGGTGAAGACGAAAACCCCCGGTCGGGGGCAGGTGTCTTGAATTCTGGACGCCGCCCGCAGGCAGGCAGGCAGCCCGACGGGGCGGCACCCACAGTGGTGCCGCCCCGTCGTGTGCGGTCAGTCCCGTCCGCCCGCCTCGAGCTCGAGGATGCGGCCGAGCAGGCCGTTGACGAAGCGCGGCGACTCGTCGGTCGAGAGCTTCGTGGCCAGCGCCACCGCCTCGTCCACGGCGACCACATTCGGCACGTCGTCGTTGAACATGAGCTCCCACACCCCGAGGCGCAGGATGGCGCGGTCCACCGCGGGCAGCCGCGGCAGGGTCCAGTCCTGGGCGTAGGTGGTGATGAGCTCGTCGATCTCGGCGGCGTGGTCGGCGACGCCCTCGACGATCTCGACGGCGTACTGCGGCAGCGCCGTCTGCGCCGTCGTACGCTGCAGCCGCTCGACGAGCAGCTCCCGGAGCTCGACCTCGTGCCCGGCGAGGGCGCGCTGGTCGGCCTCGTACAGGACGGAGACCGCTCGTTCGCGAGCCTTGCTCCGTGCCGCCATCAGTCGTTCGCGCGGCCGAGGTACTCCCCGGTGCGCGTGTCGACCTTGACCTTCGTCCCCGTGTCGAGGAAGAGCGGCACCTGGATCTCGTAGCCGGTCTCCACCGTCGCGGGCTTGGTCCCGGCCGAGGAGCGGTCGCCCTGCAGACCCGGTTCGGTGTAGGTGATCTCCAGGACGACGGAGGCGGGCAGGTCGAGGTAGAGCACCTGGCCCTCGTGCATCGCGACGGTGACGTTCTGGCCCTCGAGGAGGAAGTTCGCCGAGTCCCCGACGATGTCGCCCGGGACGGTGAGCTGGTCGTAGGTGCTCGTGTCCATGAACACGTAGTCCGCGCCGTCCTGGTACACGTACTGCATGTCGCGGCGGTCCACGGTGGCGGTCTCGACCTTGACGCCGGCGTTGAAGGTCTTGTCCACCGTCTTGCCGGACAGCACGTTCTTCAGCTTGGTCCGCACGAAGGCGGGGCCTTTGCCGGGCTTGACGTGGAGGAACTCGACGACGGACCAGAGCTGCCCGTCGATGACGAGCACCATGCCGTTCTTCAGGTCGTTCGTGGTGGCCACTGAGATGTCCTTGCGTGTTCGGGGGATGAGCGCCAGTCAGCCTAACGCGTGCAGCGCCCAGACTCCCAGCACGGCGCACGCCGCCGCCCACGTGTAGGAGATGAGCGTGCCGATGATGAAGCGCTCGGCCGCCGGGCTGCGCCGGTCGGGGTGGCTCTCCCGCAGCTCGGGGTAGCGGCCCAGGCCCTTGATGGCGAGGACGACGGCGATCCCCTCCGGGAAGCCGACGAGCACCGAGCCGGTGATGGCCGCCCGCTCGAGCATGCCGATCCACGCGCCGCCGCGGAGCACCCCGTTGCCCGGCGGCTCGGACTCCACCCGGCGGAGCACGAGCACGGTGACCACCCGCCCGAGGAGCACGGAGACCACGAGTGCACCGACGACGACACCGACCGCTGCCCAGCTCATCCCGCCTCCGCCTCCCGCAGCAGGCGCGCCGCGAGCGGGTGCAGCCGCTGCTCCTCGTGCCACAGCGCGGTGTCGAGCCGCTGGCTCACCGCCTGGGCGGAGACCCCGAGCCGTTCGGCTGCCTCCCGCTGGGTGGCGACCTCCGCCATGAGGTCGACGACCTCCCAGCCCGCCTCGGTGCGCCGCCGCACGACCGCGGCGAGGAGCTGGAGCAGCGCCTCGGCCTCCTCGGCGGCCTCCGGGTCGGCACCGTCGACGGCGAGCGGCACGCTCACCGACCGGCCCCGCGCCCGCTCGACGGCGCTGCGCGCCAGGACGAAGGCCTGCCCCGCGCTCTCCGGGGCGGAGCCGGCGAGCGGCTCCTCGACCGGCCCCGCACCGATCCCGACGCTCCAGCCGCCGATGCGCTGGAGCAGGAGCGCCAGCTCGACGACGGCGCGGGGGTCGGCGAGCAACCCCTGGACCTCGTCCCCCACTGTCCGCTCCAGGGGCAGGACGAACGGGTCGGAGCCCTGGCGGCCTCCCCACGCAGCGACCGCGTCGAGGAGACCGGGCACCGCGTCCCCGTGGCGCCGGCTCCCCTTCTGGTCGACCGTGAGAACGAACACGCGGTCAAGGCTACGGTCTTGATTGGCCAGGATCAAGCCCTCACCCTTGCACGATCCGGCGTCAGGCGATCGCGGCGTATGCCTGCTCGAGCAGCTCGGTCGGCGGCCCCTCGAGGCGGCCGGGCCGGCCGACTCCGTCGAGGACGACGAAGCGCAGGGTGGCGCCGCGAGTCTTCTTGTCACGGCCCATCGCCTCGAGCAGCACCGGCAAGCGGTCCTGCCGGTAGGTGAGCGGCAGCCCGAGCGCGCCGAGCACCCCGCGATGACGCGCGACGTCCTCGTCCCCGAGCCGACCCGCGGCGTGGCCGAGCTCCGCGGCGAAGACCATCCCGACCGAGACGGCGTGACCGTGCTTCCAGCGGAAGTCCTCGCTCAGCTCGATCGCGTGCCCGAGGGTGTGCCCGTAGTTGAGGAACTCCCGGCGCCCGGCCTCGCGCAGGTCGTCGGACACGACCTCCGCCTTGACCTCGACGGCGCGGCGCACGAGCTCGGCCACCACAGGTGAGCCGGGGTCCCGTGCCCCGGTGCCGCCGTCCGCCTCGACGAGCTCGAGGATGCGGGGGTCGGCGATGAAACCGCACTTGACCACCTCGGCCAGCCCGGCCGCATGGTCGTCCGGTGGCAGAGTGGCGAGCGTGTCGAGGTCGCAGACGACCGCCCGCGGGGAGTGGAAGGCCCCGACGAGGTTCTTCCCCTCGGGGGTGTTGATCGCCGTCTTGCCCCCGACAGCGGCGTCGACCATGCCGAGAAGGGTGGTCGGGACCTGGACGACGGGGACGCCGCGCAGCCAGGACGCAGCGACGAAGCCCGCGAGGTCGGTGACGGCCCCACCCCCGAGGCCGACGACGAGGTCCTGGCGGGTGAACGCCGCCTGCCCCAGCCGGGACCACAGGTCGGTGAGCACCGCGGCCGTCTTGGCCGCCTCCCCGTCGGGAACCTGGGCGAGGAGGACGTCGTGCCCGGCGTCGCCCAGCGCCTCCCGGAGCCGGGCGGCGCGCCCGGCGAGCGGCGGCTGGTGGACGAGCAGGACGCGGCGTGGCTCGGTGCCGACCGCGCCCACGACCTCCGCCTCGAGCGCGCGACCGATGAGGACCTCGTAGTCGTGCTCCGCCCGCACGAGCACCCGCGCTGTGCTCATGCCTCTTCCCGCGGGTGCAGCTCGCCGCGCTCGAGCGCCTCGGCGATGAGCGTGGCCAGCCGGGGCACCGGCTCGGAGTCGGTGTTGACGACCAGCCCGGCGACCCCCTCGTACAGCGGCCGACGGGCGTCCAGCAGGGCCTTCCACCGGCGGCGGGGGCTCTCGACGAGGAGCGGCCGAGCACCGGAGAGGCCCACGCGGGGCAGCGCCTTGGCCATCGACACCTCGAGGTAGACGACCGGGACCCGCAGCAGCGCCTCGCGGGTCTGCGGATCCTCGACGGCACCGCCGCCGAGGGCGACGACGCCGTCGTGCTCCGCGAGGGCGCGGGCCACCGCCTCCCGCTCGAGGGTGCGGAAGTGCGGCTCGCCGTCCTCGATGAAGATGTCGCTGATCGTCCGGCCCTCGGACTGCTCGACGTCGTCGTCGGTGTCGCGCAGTGCGACGCCGAGCGTGCGGGCCAGCTCGTGGCCCACGGTGGTCTTGCCGGCTCCGGGAGGGCCGACGAGGACCACCCGGGCGCGAGGGGTGGGCGCGCTCATCGCATGGCCTCCGGGATCGCGTCGAGGTAGGCGGCGAGGTTGCGGGCGCACTCGGCCACGGAGTCGCCACCGGTCTTCTCCAGCAGGGCCTCGGCGAGGACGAGTGCCACCATCGCCTCGGCGACGACGGCGCCCGGTGCCACGGCGCAGACGTCGGACCGCTGGTGGATCGCGGTCGCGGCCTCCCCCGTGGTGACGTCGATGGTCTGCAGCGCGCGCGGCACGGTCGAGATCGGCTTGAGCGCGGCGCGCACCCGGAGGGCCTCGCCGTTGCTCATCCCGCCCTCGACGCCTCCGGCGCGGTTGGTGACCCGGCGGACGCCGTCGTCCTCCCGGACGATCTCGTCGTGGGCGACGGAGCCCCGGCGACGGGCGGTGCGGAAGCCGTCGCCGACCTCGACACCCTTGACCGCCTGGATGCCCATGACGGCACCGGCGAGACGCGCGTCGAGCTTGCGGTCCCCGTGGACGAAGGAGCCGAGGCCGGGCGGCACGCCGTAGGCGAGGACCTCGACGACACCACCGAGCGTATCACCGTCCTTCCGGCAGGCGTCGATCTCCGCGACCATCGCCTTCGACGTCTCCGGGTGGAAGCAGCGGATCGGGTCGGCGTCGAGTGCCGCGACGTCGTCCGGTGCCGGCAGCGGAGCGTCGTCGGGCACCTCGACGGGGCCGACGGCGACGACGTGCGAGACCAGCCGCACCCCGGCCACCTGCTCCAGGACCGCAGCGGCGACGGCGCCGAGGGCCACGCGGGTGGCGGTCTCCCGGGCGCTGGCGCGCTCGAGGACGGGCCGGGCGTCGTCGAGGGCGTACTTCGTCATCCCGACGAGGTCGGCGTGACCGGGTCGGGGGCGGGTGAGCGGCTTGTTGCGGGCGAGCTCGCGGTGGTCACCGGTGCCGGCGTCGACCGCGAGAAGACCGGGGTCGACCGGGTCGGGAGACATGACGGTCTGCCACTTCGGCCACTCGGTGTTCCCGATCTCGACGGCGACCGGTCCGCCCATCGTGCGGCCGTGGCGGACCCCGCCGAGGAGCCGGACCTCGTCCTGCTCGAACTTCATCCGGGCGCCGCGCCCGTGACCGAGACGGCGCCGGGCGAGCACGGCGCGGATGTCCTCGGTGGTGACCTCGACCCCGGCCGGCACCCCCTCGAGGACTCCGACGAGCGCCTCGCCGTGCGACTCCCCTGCTGTCAACCAACGCATGCCTGGCATCCTGCCACGGCCCGCGGACCTCACCGTGGAGCCGTCCAGCAGACGGGTGCCGGCGTGGGGTCAGAGCCCCAGGACCGGTCCGGCGCGTACGGTGACGACGCTCGCGACCGCGGCGCCGAGGAGGAGCCACGGGCCGAAGGCGATCGCCGTCGACCGCGTCGCCCGGCCGGAGGCGATGAGGAGGAGCCCGACGGCACCGCCGGCGACGAACCCGACGAGGGTGCCGGCGAGGACGGCGCCCCAGCCGAGCCACCCCAGCCAGGCTCCGAGCAGCGCCCCCAGCTTGACGTCACCCATGCCCAGCCCGGTGGGCCGCAGCAGCGCCAGCGCGAGGTACCCGGCCCCGCACACCAGCGCGGCCACCCCGGCACGGGCGAGGTCGGCCCAGGCACCGGTCACCAGGGCGGCGCAGGTGAGGAGCAGGGTGAGTGCGACGGCGGTGGGTGCCAGCAGCGCGTTGGGCAGCCGATGGTCGGCGAGGTCCTCCACGGCGAGGACCACACCGACGACGGCGAGCAGCACCGCGGCGGGCAGGTCCGTGCGCCACCCGTGGAGCACGACGGTCGCGAGGGCGGCCGCGACGCACAGGGCTGCGACGACCGCCGGGCGCCGCCACCACTGGAGGGTCTGCTCAGCGGCCACGGACCGCGAGCGACTCGGTGAGCGCGGCTCGCATCGCGTCGACCGGGGCCGGGTGCCCGGTCATCAGGCGTACCTGCTCGACGGCCTGGTGCAGGAGCATCGCCCACCCGGGCGCCACGGCGCCCCCACCGGCGGCGAAGCCCGCAGCGAGGCGGCTGGGCCACGGGTCGTACGCGACGTCGAGGAGCACCCGGCCGGTGGTGCGGCCTGCGGCGCGGGCGGCGAGGTGG
>DAHVRG010000113.1 GCA_027322565.1 Georgenia sp. | reverse complement strand
CGAGGAAGTTCGCCGGTCCGACGCCGTACTGCTCGCCGGCGTAGGCGACGACGTCGAGGGTGCTCATGACGAGCCCCGCGCCGTTGCCGATGATGCCGACCTGGCCGTCGAGCTTGACGTAGTTGAGGCCGAGCTCCTTGGCCTGCGCCTCGAGCGGGTTGGCCTCGTCCTTGACCTCGAAGTCGGCGTGCTCGGGGTGGCGGAACGCGGCGTTGTCGTCAAGGGTGACCTTGCCGTCGAGCGCGATGATCTGGCCGTCCTCGGTCTTCACGAGCGGGTTGACCTCGACGAGCGTCGCGTCCTCCTCCTCGTACACGCGCCAGAGCTTCTCGATGACGTCGGCGACGGTGTCCGCGACGTCCGGGGCGAAGCCGGCGGCGGCCACGATCTCCTGCGCCTTGGCCGCGTCGATGCCTGCGATGGGGTCGACCGGCACGCGCGCCAGCGCCTCCGGCCGCTCGACCGCGAGCTGCTCGATCTCCATGCCGCCCTCGACGCTGGCCATCGCCAGGTAGCGGCGCTCGGCCCGGTCGAGGAGCACCGAGAAGTAGTACTCCTCAGCGATCTTGGCGCCCTCGGCGATCATCACGCGGTGGACGGTGTGGCCCTTGATGTCCATGCCGAGGATCTCGCTCGCGCGCGCCTCCGCCTCATCCGGGCTGTGGGCGAGCTTGACGCCGCCCGCCTTGCCGCGGCCGCCGGTCTTGACCTGCGCCTTGACGACGACGGTCCCGCCGCCCAGCCGCTCGGCAGCGGCCCGTGCCTCCGCCGGCGTGGTCGCCACGATTCCGCCCAGGACGGGCACGCCGTGCTTCTCGAACACGTCCCGCGCCTGGTACTCGAAAAGGTCCACCAGGTGAGTCCTCTCATCGACGTCTCTCGGAATGCCTCGACATCGAGACATCGCCGTCCACTGTACCGCCCAGCGGCGCGGGCGGCCCGTCCGCTCCCCGGCGCCCGGACGGAGGGAGCGGCCAGGTCCCGCCGAACGGTGCGGAAACCGGCCCGTCGCGGACGAGGCGGGCGGGCCCCGGGGCGTGACCGCCGTCACCTCGGCGGGACGACACCGACGGGGTGCCCTCGTCCCGTCAGCGGGCCGCTGCCGAGGTCGACTCCTGGCTGAGGCGCTCGAGCACGTCGGCGCGGATCTGTTCGAGCGGGACCGGCGGCTCGTAGCGCGCCAGCACGCGGCCGTCCCGGCCGACGAGGAACCTGGTGAGGTTCCAGGCGACGTCACCGGGCTCGCGCGCCGGGGTCACGTCCTTGAGACGCTCGTAGAACGCCCCGTGCCGCGGCCCCCAGTCGCCGGGGTCGGCGGCACGGAAGGCGAGGATCTCCAGGCCCTGGTCCTGCAGTTCGCGGTACAGCGCCTCGAGGCCCTTCTACTGCGGCGTGAGGCCGCACCTGCTCGCGACGATGAGCAGGAGCCGACCGGCGTACTCGCCGAGGGGAACGCTCGTCCCCTCCGCTCGCGTCGCAGTGCAGTGGTGGATGGTCGTCGTCATCGTGCCCGTTCTCGCTGGTGCTCCGCGCCACCGTACGCGGAGGAACGGACGGGCCGGCCGGTCAGGCGCGACGGAGGACGGCGACGAGGAAGTCGGAGGTCTCCTCGAAGGGGCGCAGGTCCCACGTCGAGAGCAGGAGGTCGGGGACCAGGCCACCCGCCCGGGCGTCGGCCAGGAAGTCGGGGAAGTCGTAGCCGCGCCCGGCGCCGAAGCCGATGGCGGCGCGCCCGTCGGCCCGCAGGTGCAACGCCATGCGCCGCAGCACCTCCGCACGGGTGCTCTCGGCGAGGAAGGTCATGACGTTGCCCGCGCACAGGATGGCATCGAACGGCTCGGCGACGCCCCGGGCCGGCAGGTCGAGCTCGGCGAGGTCGCCGACCAACCAGGTCGCGTCGGGGAAGTCCTCCGTGGCGGCGGCGATGAGCACGGGGTCGACGTCGACGCCGACGACGTCGTGACCGGCCTTCGCGAGGTAGCCGCCGTGGCGTCCGGGACCGCATCCGGCGTCGAGGATCCGGGCGCCGCGGGGAACGAGGGCGTCGACGAGCCTCGCCTCTCCGACGAGGTCCGCCCCGGCGGCCGCCATCTGGCGGAAGCGCTCGACGTACCAGGTCGAGTGGTCCGGGTTGGCCTGGGCGATCTGGACCCACTTGCTCGGCTCGGTCATGTCCCCAGTCTGCCTGCTGGTCCTGGGCGGATGCTGCCCTGGCAGCGGCGGGTGGCTAGGGTGCGGGGGCGACCTCGTCCCCGAGCTGGAGGAAACATGAAGTCCGAACGTCTCAAGGCGCTCGCCGGAGCCGCCGTCCTCACCCTCGCCCTGGGGGCCTGTGGATCGGACGACGACTCCGGCCCCGGACCGGAGGAGAGCTCCCCCGAGGAGCAGGTGACGCAGGCCGCGACCCCGGACGAGCCCGAGACCGACACCCCGCCCGCCGATGACGACGGCGCCGGCGAGGGCACGGGTGCCGCCGGCTCCGGAGCGGAGGACGTCGCCGTGGCGTTCCTCACCGCGGTGCACGCCGGCGACTGCGCCGCCGCGGAGGGGATGGCGCACGGCGAGCTGGAGGAATTCGACGACGCCTGCACCCGGCTGCACGAGCAGTTCTCCGAGATGTCCTTCGACCCGACGGTCGAGGACGTCTCGGAGAACGACGAGGTCACCATCGTGACGATCGACATCGACGGCCTCACCGACGACGTCCCGGTGACCCAGGTCGACGGCGAGTGGAGGGTCGACCTCGAGTACGACTTCTGAGCCGGTGACCCAGCCCTGAGCGCGCCGGGCGCCTGCCCTGCTGCGGCCGGGGTGGCGTGTCCACCCCGGCCGTCTCAGTCCGGCCAGACTCCCGAGCTCCCCCGACGGTGGCTCCCCAGGAGGTGGGTGTCGACGATTCCGACGGCCTCCATGAGGGCGAACATCGTCGTCGGCCCCACGTGGCGGAAGCCGCGTGCGCGGAGCTCCTTGGCGAGGGCGACGGACTCGGGCGACGTCGTCGGCACCTCGGTGACCGACCGGGGCCGAGGCGTGTCGGCGGGTCGGAACGACCAGATGAGCGCGGGCAGCCCGCCGTCCGCCCGCAGCGCGACCGTCGCCCGGGCGTTGGCGATCGTCGCCTCGACCTTGCGCCGGTTGCGGACGATGCGCGCGTCGGCCATGAGGCGGGCGACGTCGTCCTCCCCGAAGGCGGCGACGGCGTCCGGGACGAAGCCGGCGAAGGCGTCGCGGAACGCCGGCCGCTTCCGTAGGATCGTCACCCAGGCGAGGCCGGACTGGAACGCCTCGAGGCTGAGCCGCTCGAACAGGCCCTGCTCGTCCCGTACCGGCATGCCCCACTCGGTGTCGTAGTAGCGGCGCAGCAGCGGGTCGTGGGCGGCCCAGGCGGGTCGGGCCAGCCCGTCCTCGCCGACGATGAGGTCTGGCTGGTTCACGCGAACCACCTTCTCATCCACCCCACTGCGAGCGGTGTGTCGTAGGGTGTGCGGAGCTTCGCGTGCCGGTGGCGGACTGCGTCAGGCATGGAGGAGCCGTACTCGAAAGGTCAGTGATGTCTGCTGATCTCGCTTCACAGCTGCATGTCGTCCCCGCGGCCCCGTCCTTCGGCGGTGCCCGTCCCGCGGTGCTGGTGCTGCCCGGTGGTGGTTACCGGTTCCACGCGTCCCACGAGGGGGAGGGCGTCGCCCGGTGGCTGTCGTCCGTGGGCTGCCACGCCGCGGTGCTGCACTACCCCTTCCCGTCCGAGTCGCCGTGGCCGGCCCCGCTCGTGACCGCGCGGGAGGCGCTGGAGTGGTGGCGCACCGGCGATCACGGCCTCGCCGTCGACGCCCGCGCCGTGGGCGTCTTCGGCGCCAGCTCGGGCGGCCACCTGGCAGGCCTGCTCGCCACCGGGGCCGTCCTGGGCTTGCTGGAGGAGGCGTCCTCGCCGCCGCGACCGGACTTCGCCGTCCTGGCGTACTCGGTCGCGGACCTCGCCCTCCTCCCTGACGTCGCTGTGTCGGCGATGCTCGGGGGCCGGATGGAGCTGCGCGCCGAGCTCTCCCCGGTGACCCACCTCGCCGCGGACACGTGCCCGCTGTTCGTCTGGGCGACGATGGAGGACCCGCCCGGGCTGACCAACGCCCTGCGCTGGGCGGAGGCAGCCCAGGGGGTCGGCGCCTCGCTCGAGCTCCACGTCTACCCGGAGGGCCGGCACGGCCTCGGCCTGGCCGACGGTGTCTCGTGGGGCGACCCGCCGCCCGGCGAGCGGATGCCGCCCCTCGCGTCGGTCCCGCACACCGCGACATGGACGGACGCCTGCCGACGGTGGCTGCAGGACGTCGTCCTGGCCGGCTGACCCACACGCCGACAGCTCACTTCCCCGGCGACAGCTCACTTCCCAGCGAGAGCTCACCTCTCAGTAAGGCTTGCTGCCCAAAGGGGGAGGCACCGCCCACCACCTGCGCGCCGACGGACCCGGAACGGCCGCACTGCACCGTCAACCACGTCTCCGACGTCGCCGTCACGAAGTCCAGCGACCCTGGGACCGGCACCGCCGTGCAGCCGGGGCAGGAGGTCACCTACACGCTGACCTTCACCAACCGGTCGACCGACCCTGATGCCGACCCTGTCGGGGTCGACTACACCGACCACATGGCCGATGTGCTCGACGACGCGGATCTCACGGCGCAGCCAGAAGTGTCGCACGACGACCTCACGGCCGCCGTGGACGGGGACACCATCCGAGTCACGGGCAGCATCCCGCCCGGAGAGACCCGCACCGTCATTTACACCGTGACGGTGAAGGCGCACGACGAGCTCGGTAACCAGCTGCTGGGGAACGTGGTCGCGGTGACCGGCGAGGCACCGACGTGCGCCGAGGGCGCTGCCCTGTGCACCGAGCACGGGGTCTCGGGTACGCCGCCCGCGGGTCCCACCGACCCGCCGAGCACGCCGGGTCCCGGGAGGCCGCTGCCCTCCACCGGAGCCACGGTGGCACCGGCGCTGACGCTGGTGGCGCTGCTGAGCCTCGCAGGCGGCGCGCTGGTCGCCGCGCAGCGGCGCGACGCCAGG
>DAHVRG010000085.1 GCA_027322565.1 Georgenia sp. | reverse complement strand
TCCCGGCGAACACGTCCCGGACGATGACGTCCCACGCGCCCGGCGTCAGGGTGCCCAGGGCCTCGCGGGCGTCGGCGACCCGGATCCGCAGGCGCGGCGAGCGGGGCAGGTCGAACCAGAGCCGGGAGAGCCGGGCGAGCTCGGCGTCGATCTCGACGACGAGCTGGGTCGATCCCGGACGCAGCGCGTCCAGCGCCCGCGGCAGCGCGCAGCCCGCGCCACCGAGGTGGACGGCGCGCAGCGGCTCCGGGGCCGGCGGGCCGGCCTCGTCGAGGACGACGGTCATCTGCTGCATGTACTCGAACTCGAGGTACGTGGGGTCGGCGAGGTCGACGTAGGAGCTCTCGGCGTCGTTGATGAAGACGGTGACGGCCGACGGACGGGCGGGGTCGCGCAGCAGCTCGACGACACCGGTGGACGTCCGCACGGGAGCATCCGGCAGGTGGGGGAGCGGCAGGCGCCGACCACGGGTGCGCCGTCGGGGGGAGGGGCGCTCGGGCATACCCTCCAGGCTAACCTTGCGAGGGATGAGTAGGGGTGAGCGCTATGCCGGTGCCCGGCGCGACTGGGGCGCCGACGACTCCGGCTGCACCATCCTCCACGTCGACATGGACGCCTTCTTCGCCGCGGTCGAGCTGCTCGACCGCCCCGACCTCGTCGGACGGCCGGTCATCGTCGGCGCGGACCGCCGCGGCGTCGTCCTCTCCGCAACCTACGAGGCGCGCAGCTACGGCGTCCACTCGGCGATGCCGATGGCGCGGGCGCGGGCGCTGTGCCCCTCGGCCGTGGTGCTGCCACCCCACCACGACACCTACGCCCGAGTCTCGCGGCAGGTCATGGCGATCCTCGCGGAGGTCACCCCCGCCATGGAGAAGGTGAGCATCGACGAAGCCTTCCTCGACGTCTCCGGTGCGCAGCGCAGGCTCGGCCCGCCCATGACGATCGCGCGGGCGGTCCGGCAGCGGATCCGGGCCGAGCTCGGCGTGCCGGCCTCCGTCGGGGTGGCCGCGACCAAGTTCGTCGCCAAGCTCGCCTCGGGCCACGCCAAGCCCGACGGGCTGCTCCTCGTGCCGCGGGCCGCCACGGTGCCCTTCCTCCACTCCCTTCCCGTGGGGGCGCTGTGGGGTGTCGGGGAGAAGACCCGGGAACGCCTGCACCGGTACGGCATCGACACCGTCGCCGCCCTCGCCGCCCAGCCGGTGCGGACCCTGCACCGGATCCTCGGCGTCGCCGCCGGCCAGCGCCTCCACGAGCTCGCCAACGGGCTCGACCCACGCGCCGTCGAACCCGAGCGCGCCGAGAAGTCGGTGGGGACGGAGACTACCTTCGCCTCCGACGTCACCGACCGGGCGACCCTTGAGGCGGTGCTCCTCGACCAGGCCCACCGGACGGCGGCGCGGCTGCGTGCGGCGGGGCAGGTGGGACGGACGGTCGCGATCAAGGTGCGCTCCGCCGACTTCCGCACGATCACCCGCTCGCGGGCCGTCGAGGCGACCGACGTCGCCCATGACGTCTTCACCGTCGCGCGGACGCTGCTCGACGCGGTGCCCCTGCCGCCGGGAGGCGTGCGGCTGCTCGGCGTGCGCGTCGAGCAGCTCCAGCCCGCGGAGGAGGGCGTGCAGCTGCGGCTCGGTGAGGACGACAGCCGCCGGGAGGCGGAGTCGGCGATGGACAGCATCCGGCGTCGCTTCGGCCCGGCGGCGCTGCGGCCGGCGTCCCTCCTCGACCAGTCGTCGCCGCCGCGGCCGGGCGACGGACCGCCCGGACGGGAGGCCGGACCCGGAACGTGACGCATCCAACCGCGGTTGACTTTCGCCCGGCACCGCGGCGACCTAAACTTGTGGTAATCGCCCTGAGGTAGGGCTGTGATCCGGATCGGAGGACCGATGCCTCTTTCTGAGTATGAGCAGCGGGTGCTCAGCCAGATGGAGCAGCAGCTCCGCTCCGACCCGCGGATGGTGAGCACCTTCACCTCCGAGCAGCGCTACTCCGGCCGCCGGCTCGCAGGAGGTGCCCTTCTCGTGCTCGCGGGTCTGGCCCTGCTCGTCGCCGGTGTCGCCGCCGCCCTCGTCTGGCTGGGCGTCCTCGGCTTCGTCGCGATGCTCGGCGGGGTGATGCTCGCGATCTCCAAGCCGAAGGGCGCCGTGGCGGGCTCCCTGGGCGGCGGGAAGAAGGCCAGGCCGGCCGCCCGCCGTGACTCCGGCTTCATGCAGCGTCTCGAGGAGCGGTGGGACCGTCGCCGCGACGAGCGCGGCCGCTGACCACCGACAGCCACGCGAGGTCCGTCAGGATCCCTGACGGACCTTTCGCGTTCCCGGCCGCAGCTCC
>DAHVRG010000080.1 GCA_027322565.1 Georgenia sp. | reverse complement strand
GCCCCGGGTCCGCCGGGCGCAGCACCGTGGAGGTCGGGCTGCGCGACGCGGCCGGGGAGCCGCTCGAGCCGGAGGGGGCCCCGCAGGTGCGGCTGTCCCTGCCGTCGGCCGGGGTCGGTCCGCTCACGCCCGCGGTCACGCAGACCGGTCCGGGCCGCTGGGAGGCCGAGGTCGACCTGCCGTTCGCCGGGGAGTGGGAGCTGGAGCTCGGCGTCCGGACGACGACCTTCGAGAACCCGGTCGCCCGCGTCCCCGTCCCCGTGGGGCCGTAGCGCCGCGGCCCTGGGCGGGGTCGGCGGCCCCCGGTCAGGCGTTGTACTCGTCGATGAACACGAAGACGGCGTCGGCCATGAGCTGGACGGCGATCGCCGCGAGGAGGAGGCCGGCGAGCCGGGTGACGAGCGTGGTGCCGCCGTCGCCGAGCACCCGGTGGATGATGTTGGAGAACCGCATCGCCAGCCACAGGCAGACGTGGACGGCGATGACGGCCAGCGCGATCGCCAGCCAGCCGGGTGGCCCGTCGGCCTCCTCGACCGCGAGCATCGCCGCGACGATCGCGCCGGGCCCCGCGAGCAGCGGGGTGCCGAGCGGCACGAAGGCGACGTTGACCCTGCCCCCGCCCGCGGGCTCCGGCTCCTCGGCCTTGCCGGTGAGCAGCTCCATCGCCACGAGGAGGAGGAGCAGCCCCCCGGAGAGCTGGAGGGCGGGCACCGAAATGCCGAGGAAGCCGAGGATGTACGGGCCGAGGACGGTGAACACCGTGATGACCCCGAGCGCGACGACGGTGGCCTGGAGCGCCGCCCGCTTGCGCTCCCGCGCGGTGTTCGTCGACGTGAGCGCGAGGAAGATCGGCACGGTCCCGGGCGGGTCCATGATGACGAAGAGGGTGAAGAACGTCGTCGCGAGGAGCGGCAGGTCGATGAACGCGCTCACGGCCGGACCACGGGCAGGTAGCCCTCGCTCTCGATCTGCTCCAGCACGGCCGGGTCGGTGAGGTGCTCCCCCAGCCGGTTCGGCTTGCCCGCGCCGTGGTAGTCGCTCGACCCGGTGACGAACAGCCCGAGCGAACGGGCGAGGTCGCGCAGCTGGGCGCGCGCGCCCTCGTCGTGGTCGCGGTGGTCGACCTCGAGGCCGACGAGGCCGGCCGCCGCCAGCTCCTCGATGACGGCGTCCTCGACCACCCGGCCCCGGGAGGCGGCCCGCGGGTGGGCCATGACGGGCACCCCGCCCGCGCGCCGGACGAGCTCGACCGCCTCGACGACGTCGGGCGCGTCGTAGGGCACGTAGTAGGGGCTCCTCGAGCTGAGGATCTCGGCGAAGGCGGTCGACCGGTCGGTGACGTAGCCACGGGCGACGAGCGCGTCGGCGATGTGCGGGCGTCCCACCGTGCCGCCCGGCTCGAGGCGCGCCTCGACCTCCTCCCAGGTGAGGTCGAAGTCCAGGGCGATGCGGTCGACCATGCGGCGGGCCCGGCCCAGCCGCGACTCCCGTACCCGGCGGACGGCGGCGCCCAGGCCCCGGGCGTCGGGGTCGTGGAGGTAGGAGAGGAGGTGGACGCTGATGCCGCCGGCGGAGGTGGAGATCTCCGCGCCGCGGACCAGCGCGACACCGGTGCGCTCGACGGCCGCCGCGGCCTCCGGCCACCCGTCCCACGTGTCGTGGTCGGTGAGGGCGACGACGTCGAGCCCGGCCGCCCGGGCCGCAGCCATGACCTGTGCCGGGCTCTCGGTGCCGTCGGACCTGTCCGAGTGGGTGTGGAGGTCGATGGCCGGCAGCACGTGGCCCAGGGTACGGCCTCGCCGCCGGGCCGCACGCCCGCCTCGCGTGCGACGATGGGCACATGAAGGACACCGACCGTTCGGAGAGCCAGCCCCTGAGCGAGCGGGGCTCCAACCGCTCCCAGCGCCCCAGCTCCCCCGCCTTCCGGAGGTTCATCGCCTCCGGCTGGGCCGAGCGCGCGGAGGTGCTGCCCGAGGAGAGCCCGGCCGCACCCTACGCCGCCGCCCGGCGGGACCGGATCGGGGCCCAGTTCCCCGGGGAGCGGCTCGTCGTCCCGGCGGGGACGCTCGTCACCCGATCGAACGACACCGACTACCGCTTCCGTCCGCACTCCGCCTTCGCCCACCTCACCGGCCTCGGGACGGACCAGGAGCCGGACGCCGTCCTCGTCCTCCACCCCGCCGACGGCGGGGAGCAGACCCACGAGGCGGTCCTCTACTTCCGGCCGCGCGCAGGCAAGGACAGCGAGGAGTTCTACGCCGACTCCCGCTACGGGGAGCTGTGGGTCGGGGAGCGGCCGAGCCTGGAGGAGGTCGCGGCCCTCACCGGCATCCGCACCGCCCACATCGACTCCCTGGCCGACGAGCTGGCCAAGGACGCCGGTGCCGGCGGGGTGCAGGTGCGGGTCGTGCGCGGCGTGGACGCCGCCGTCGAGGCGCAGGTGAACGCCGCCCGCTCCGGGCAGACGGACACCGAGGCCGCCGACGCCAAGCTCACCGAGGCGCTGTCCGAGCTCCGGCTGCGCAAGGACGACCACGAGGTCGCCGAGATGCGCAAGGCCATCGAGGCGACGGCCAAGGGCTTCGAGGACATCGTGCGGGCGCTGCCCCGCGCCGTCTCGCACCCGCGGGGCGAGCGGGTCATCGAGGGCGTGTTCGGTGCCCGGGCCCGCGAGGAGGGGAACGCCACCGGCTACGACACCATCGCCGCCTCGGGGAACCACGCCAACACCCTGCACTGGATCCGCAACGACGGCCCGGTGCGGCCCGGTGACCTCGTCCTCGTCGACGCCGGGGTGGAGGTCGACTCCCTCTACACCGCGGACGTCACCCGGACACTGCCGGTCGACGGCGTCTTCACCCCCGCCCAGCGCAGGGTCTACGACGCCGTCCTCGAGGCCGCCGACGCCGCCTTCGTCCGCGCCGCCCAGCCGGGCGTGCGCTTCCGTGACCTGCACGCCGCCGCCATGGAGGTGCTCGCCCACCGGCTCGCCGAGTGGGGGGTGCTGCCCGCGTCGGCGGAGGAGTCGCTGTCCCCGGAGGGCCAGTTCCACCGGCGCTGGATGGTCCACGGCACCAGCCACCACCTCGGCATCGACGTCCACGACTGCGCCCAGGCGCGTCGCGAGATGTACCTCGACGCCGAGCTCGAGCCGGGGATGATCTTCACCATCGAGCCGGGCCTGTACTTCCGCGCGGACGACCTCACCGTCCCGGAGGAGCTGCGCGGTATCGGGGTGCGGATCGAGGACGACGTCCTCGTCCGGGAGGACGGCTCGGTGGAGAACCTCAGCGCCGCCCTGCCGCGCCGCGCGGAGGACGTCGAGGCCTGGATGGCGAGCCTGCGCGACGGGTGAGCGCGGACGCCGGGGCTCAGGCCCGGTCGGCGACCTCGTCGTGGCCCACGTGCCGGGCGCAGGAGGCACAGCAGAAGATGCGCCCGGAGACCTCGACGCCGTGCCCGAGGATGCGGCAGCCGCAGTGCCCGCACGTCGGCGCCATGGCGTGGACCGCGCACTCGAAGCTGTCGAAGGTGCCGGTCCGCTCCCCCTGGGTGACCGTGAAGGTCTTGTCGTACTCGTTGCCACACACGTCGCAGGTGGCCATCGCTGCGTCCCCCTCCCGTGGTGCGCGGTGGCCGGGCCTCAGCCCACCCGGCCGCCGCGGAACACCTCTCCGATGATGTGCTGGTGCACCCGCTCGTAGGTGCGGGCCTGGTCGCGGGCCTGCTGGGCGAGCGCCTCGAACAGCGGCGCGGGCAGCCCGAGGTCGTCGGACAGCTCGGTGAGCACCTGCCACAGGCCGAGCTTGCCCATGACGGCGCTGCGCATGAGCTCGGACTCGAGCAGCGGGGTCATCGGTGAGCCGCCGGGGCGCTCGTTGAGCTTGAGCCGGCCGCCCTTCTCCGCCACCCACGCGGCGGCCTGCCGGTACGGGCGGCGGCGCAGCTCGAGGGAGTCGATGAGCTCCTTGAGCAGCTCGCGCTCCTCGCGGATCTCCAGCGCGACCCGCTCGAGCTCCTCCCCGAAGTCCGTGTCGGCGTACGCCGCGGCCATCCGCTCGGCCCGCTCCAGCCCGGCGGTGGCGCCGGTGAGGTGGTCCGAGAGGTACAGCCCGAGGATGTCCCGCTCGAGGTGCCGCGGCACCCGGTGGGCGACGGACTCCTGGCCCGGCCCTAACGGCGCGTCGGGGTGCACGCCGCCCGGTGGCTGCTGGTCCTGCGGCCAGCTCTCCCGCGGCCGCATCTGTGGGCTGGCCGTCCCCCGTCCCTCGGCCATCCCGGTGAGGATCTCGCGCAGTGCCTCCTCCGCGTCGGACCGTGGCTCCCAGCCGAGCTCGCGCCGCGCTCGCGAGGCGTCCATGACGGGGACGTTCATCCCCATGTCCAGCCAGCCGGCGTCGGACGCCAGGGCGTGCGCCTGCCACGCGAGCGAGACGACCGGCCGCACGACGGAGGCGGGGATCTCGACGACCCGTCCGTGGTCGAGAATCGCGGCGAGCCGCTCCCCGGTGAGCAGCGGCTCCGCGGCGGCGTTGAACGCGCCGGTCGCGCGCCGGAGGACGATGCGCCGGTAGAGGTCGGCGAGGTCTGCCCCGTGGACCGCCTGGAGCCGCAGCCCGGCGGGCAGCGGGAGCACCGGCAGGGCTCCGGGGCGCAGGAGGGGCGGGGGCACGAAGGCCCCGAGGAAGAGCCGGAGCACCTCGGCGCCGGAGTCGGAGTCGAAGATGAGCGCGGGCCGCACCCGGGCGACGGCCAGGCCGCCGGCCTCCGCCTCGTCGAGGATCCGCTCCTGGGCCGCCTTGTCGACGGCGTAGTGCGAGGTAGCCGCGCTGCCGTGGGTGGGCCACGACTCGTCGCGCGCCTCGTCGTCCTCCACCGGGGAGTACGCACCCACGGAGGATGCGACGACGAGGTGCCCGACCCCGGCCCGCCGGCACGCCGCGACGACCCGGCGGGTGCCGTCGACGTTGGCCCGCCGCAGGACGTCCCGCTGCCGGTTGGGCTGGATGAGCCACGCGAGGTGGACGACGGCGTCAGCGCCCTCGAACGCCTCGGCGAGCCGGTCGACGACGAAGTCCTCCCCCTCCGCGAGCGCGACCGGGGCCGCGATGTCGACCTGCTCCCACCGCGCACGGTCGTAGGGCGCCGCGGTGGTGTCCGGTGCGCGCCGGGCGATGCCGACGACCTCGAGCTCCTCGTCCCGCAGGGCGTCGAGCAGGAACGTCCCGGTGTGCCCGCTCGCCCCGACGACGGCGACCCTCATCGTGCCTCCCTCCCACCGTGCGCCGGCGGCGCGGCTGGGTCGAGCACGACCTTGACCGCGCCGTCCTCCTTGCGCTGGAAGATGTCGTAGCCGTGGGCGGCGTCCTCGAGGGACAGCCGGTGGGTGCGCAGGTCGAGCACGCCGAGCGGGTCGGCCGGGTCGCTGACGAGCGGGAGCACGTCCGGGACCCAGCGGTGGACGTTGGCCTGGCCCATCCGCAGGGTCACCTGCTTGTCGAACAGGTCGAGCATCGGCATCGGGTCCTGGGCGCCGCCGTAGACGCCGGACAGCGAGATGGTCCCGCCCCGTCGCACGATGTCGATGGCGGTGTGGAGGGCAGCGAGCCGGTCGACACCGGCCCGGGTGAACAGGGGGCGGGCAAGGGCGTCGGGCAGCAGGCCGGCGCCCGCCTGGATCCCCTGGGCCACCGGCGACCCGTGCGCCTCCATGCCGACGGCGTCGACGACGGAGTCCGCGCCGCGTCCGTCGGTCAGCTCACGCACGGCGGCGGCGACGTCGTCCCCGCCGCGCAGGTCGAGGGTGGTGATGTCGTGCCGCCGGGCCATCTCCAGGCGCTCCGGGACGAGGTCGACGCCGATGACCAGCTCCGCCCCGCGGTGGCGGGCGATGCGCGCACACATCTGCCCGACCGGGCCGAGCCCGAGGACGACGACGGTGCCGCCGTGCGGGACGTGCGCGTACTCCACCGCCTGCCAGGCGGTCGGCACGACGTCGGAGAGGAAGAGGTACCGCTCGTCGGGCTCGCCGTCGTCGGGGACGACGACCGGTCCGACGTCGGCGAAGGGCACCCGCAGGTACTCGGCCTGCCCACCCGGGACCTGGCCGTAGAGCATGGTGTACCCGAACAGCGAGGCACCCTTGCCGTGCTCGCGCACCTGGGTGGTCTCGCACTGGCTGTGCAGCCCGCGGGAGCACATCCAGCAGCTCCCGCACGCGATGACGAACGGGACGACGACCCGGTCACCGGGGCGCACCGAGCTCACCTCGGTGCCGACCTCCTCGACGATCCCCATCGGCTCGTGGCCCAGGACGTCACCGGCCGTCAGGAACGGGCCGAGCACGCTGTACAGGTGGAGGTCGGAACCGCAGATCGCGGTCGAGGTGATGCGGACGACGGCGTCGGTCGGCCGCTCGATGCGAGGGTCGGGGACGTCCTCGACGCGGACGCTCTCGCGTCCCTGCCAGGTCAGCGCACGCACGGCCGGTCAGCCGGAGGGCTGGGCGGGGTCGTCCTCGCCCTCGGCCTGCGACGGCCGGTCGACAGGTTCCTCGTGCTCGAGCTGCTCCGGGTCGGCGTCCGGGTCCGTGGCCGGGTCGTACGGCCGCTCGGAGGGGGTGGTGGGGTTCTCGCTCATGAGCGACACCTTCCCACCGGGGCTGGAGGCCCGCACCCGGAGGCGCTGCGGTTGCCGGACCCCGCGGCGGACCCGATCCTGTGGCGATGACGTCCGACACCGCGCCCGCGGACACGACCCGCCTGGCCCGCCGGATCACCCCCTGGCTGCTCTTCCTCTTCATCCTCGGGGACGTGCTCGGCGCGGGCATCTACGCCCTCGCCGGTGAGCTCTCCCGGGAGGCGGGCGGCCTCATGTGGGCACCGCTCGCGCTCGCGCTCGTCATGGCCCTCCTCACCGCCGCGAGCTACGCCGAGCTCGTGACGAAGTACCCGAAGGCGGGCGGCGCAGCCGTCTTCGCCCAGCGGGCGTTCAAGCGGCCGTGGGTGTCCTTCGTCGTCGGCTTCGCGATGCTCGCCGCCGGGGTGACCAGCGCCGCCGGGCTCGCCATCGCCTTCGCCGGGGACTACCTGTCGACCTTCCTCGACGTCCCGGTCGTCCTCGCCGCCCCGCTCTTCCTCTTCCTGCTCGCGCTGCTCAACGCCCGCGGGATCCGCGAGTCGGTGCGCTCGAACGTCGCGATGACGGTCGTCGAGGTCTCCGGGCTCGTCCTCGTCATCGTCGTCGTCGGCATCGCCGTCGGGCGCGGGCAGGGCGACGCGGGCCGGCTGGTCGAGCTGCCCCCGGAGACCGGGGTCGCCTCGGCGGTGCTCGGCGGCGCGCTCCTCGCGTTCTACTCCTTCGTCGGCTTCGAGGTCTCGGCGAACGTCGCGGA
This sequence comes from Georgenia sp., assembly GCA_027322565.1. Classification (GTDB taxonomy): domain Bacteria; phylum Actinomycetota; class Actinomycetes; order Actinomycetales; family Actinomycetaceae; genus Oceanitalea. Next base: position 1,238 of record DAHVRG010000080.1, on the reverse strand, counting down.
GGAGGTCCAGGACGTCAGCCGCGTCTACCCCGGGCACTCTTCGGTGCGCTGGCCGTCGCCGGTGTCGTCCACGCGCTCATCGGCGTCGCCGCCACCGTCATCATGCCGCCGGGGGACCTCGCCGGCTCCTCCAGCCCGCTGCTCGACGTCGTCACCGCGACCGGGGTCGGTGTCCCGGAGTGGGCCTTCTCCGCGATCGCGCTCGTCGCCGTCGCCAACGGCGCGCTGCTGACGATGATCATGTCGAGCCGGCTCGCCTACGGGATGGCCGACGAGGGGCTGCTGCCGACCTCGCTGACCCGCGTGCTGCCGAACCGCCGCACCCCGTGGGTGGCGATCGTCGTGACGACGGCGGTGGCGGTGGGGCTCACGCTCATCGGGGACCTGGCCATGCTGGCCGAGACGGTGGTGCTGCTCCTCCTCGTGGTCTTCGTCAGCACGAACGTCGCCGTCCTCGTCCTGCGCAGGGACCGGGTCGAGCACCGCCACTTCCGCACCCCGCGGGCGCTGCCCGTGCTCGCGCTGGTCACCTGCGGGGTGCTGCTGAGCCGGCAGTCGGGGACGGTGTGGCTGCTCGGCGCCGGGATGCTCGTCCTCGGCGTCCTGCTCCACCTCGTCACCCGGCGGTTCAGCACCGCCTCCGCCGGCTCGGTGGCGGCGACCACGGCCGCCTGAGCTCCGCCCGGCGGGTGGACGCCGGGCGGCCGGTCCTCGCCGACTAGGCTCGGCAGCCATGGCGTGGGAGTTCTGGATCGACCGGGGCGGGACCTTCACCGACGTCGTGGCGCGCCGCCCGGACGGCTCGCTCGCGGTGGCCAAGCTGCTGTCGCACGACCCGGCCCGCTACCCGGACGCCGCCCTCGCCGGCATCCGGCGGCTCCTCGGCGTCCCCGTCCACGCACCGGTCCCCACGGAGCGGGTCTCCGCCGTCCGGATGGGCACGACGGTGGCGACGAACGCCCTGCTCGAGCGGCACGGTGAGGCCACCGCGCTCGTCATCACCCGCGGTTTCGCCGACGCCCTGCGGATCGCCTACCAGGAGCGGCCCGACATCTTCGCCCGCGAGATCGTCCTGCCCGAGCAGCTCTACGGCCGCGTCGTGGAGATGGACGAGCGGCTCGCCGCGGACGGCACCGTGCTGCGCGAGCTGGACGAGGCGTCCCTGGAGGCGGCGCTGCGTGAGGTGCGCGCCGAGGGGATCGACTCCATCGCCGTCGTCGGCATGCACGCCCACCTCC
>DAHVRG010000074.1 GCA_027322565.1 Georgenia sp. | reverse complement strand
GCCCGGCGCGGCGGACGGCGACGCCGGGCCGGCCCCCGATGCGCACCGGGCGGCGGCCGCGGCCGCCCCCGTCGAGACCGCCGCCGTCAGCTCGCCGGTGCCTTGACGGCGAGCACCGGGCACGGGGCGTCGAGCAGCACCGTCTGCGCGGCCGACCCGAGGAGGAGCTTGCCGACCGGCGAGCGGTGCCGCAGGCCGATGACGAGCAGCGTCGCGTCCAGCTCGCCGGCCAGGGAGACGAGCTCGTCCCCGGCGAGCTGCTCCGAGGTGTGGTGGCGCACCTCGTGCTCCACCCCGGCCCGCTCCAGCACCTCCTCGAGCTCGGCGATGTCGCCGTCGTGGGCATAGCGGGTGTCGACGAGCCGGTCGGCCCGGGTGGTGTTGAGCACGACGAGCCGTGCGCCGCGCAGCCGGGCCTCCTCGACGGCCGCGGCGAGCGCCGCCCGACCCTCGGTGGTGGGGACGTACCCCAGAACGATGGTCATGCGTGCTCCCGCTGCTCGGCCGGTGTGGGCACGGCGTCCTCCGCCTCGTCGGCGACGACCCGCTCGAGCCGTCTCCGGCGGCGCTTGAGCAGGGCGGAGAGGAGGAAGATCGCGACGAGTGCGACGTAGACGACGAGCGCGAAGGGGGACTGGACGAGCGCGACCGGGTCACCCTGGGAGATCGACAGCGCGCGCCGCAACTGCGCCTCGAACATCGGGCCGAGGATGAGGCCGATGACCATCGGCGCGACGGGGTAGCCGTAGCGCCGCATGTAGAACCCGAGCAGCCCGATGAGGAGGAGGATGACGACGTCGGCCGGGGTGAAGTTCACTGCGAAGGCGCCCAGCGCGGCGAAGGTGATGATGCCCGCGTAGAGGTAGTGCCGCGGGATCTGCAGGATCTTCACCCACATGCCGACGAGCGGCAGGTTGAGGACGAGCAGCATGAGGTTGCCGATGTACAGCGAGGCGATGAGCGTCCACACGAGCACCGGCTGGTTCTCGAAGAGCAGCGGCCCGGGCTGGATCTGGTAGCGCTGGAAGGCGGCGAGGATGATCGCGGCCGTCGCCGTCGTCGGCAGCCCCAGAGTGAGGAGCGGGACGAGGACGCCCGCGGCCGCTGCGTTGTTCGCGGCCTCCGGTCCGGCCACCCCCTCGATCGCGCCCTTGCCGAACGCGCGCTTGCGCTCGCCCTTGGCCAACCGCCGCTCGCTCGCGTAGGAGAGGAAGGTGGCGACGTCGGCGCCCCCGGCAGGGATGGTGCCGATCGGGAAGCCGATGCCGGTTCCGCGCAGCCACGGCTTCCACGAGCGGCGCCAGTCCTCCCGCGTCATCCACGTGCGCCACCCCCCGGTCACCGGGATGACCTCGACGGGCCCGCGCCGCAGCCGGGAGGCGACGTACAGCGCCTCGCCCACGGCGAAGAGCCCGACGGCGACGAGGACGACGTCGATGCCGTCGGTGAGGGCGGGGATGCCGAGGGTGAAGCGCTGCTGCGCGGAGATCGCGTCGACGCCGACGAGCCCGAGGAACAGGCCCAGCGCCAGGGAGACCATCCCGCGGGTGACCGAGGAGCCGAGCAGCGCGCCGACGGTGAGGAAGGCGAGCACCATGAGCGCGACGTAGTCGGCGGGAGAGAGCTGGACGGCGAAGCGGGCGGCGACCGGCGCGACGAACGTCAGGCCGGCGGTGGCCAGCGTGCCGGCGATGAACGAGCCGATCGCGGCCGTCGCGAGCGCGGCCGCCCCGCGGCCCACCCGGGCCATCTTGTGGCCCTCGAGGGCGGTGACGATTGAGGCCGACTCTCCGGGGGTGTTGAGGAGGATGGAGGTCGTCGAGCCGCCGTACATCCCGCCGTAGTAGATCCCGGCGAACATGATGAACGCGGCCGTCGGCTCGAGGGTGTAGGTCAGCGGCAGGAGCAGCGCCACCGTCATCGCCGGCCCGATGCCGGGCAGCACGCCGACGGCGGTGCCGATGAACACCCCGAGCAGCGCGTAGAGGAGGAAGACCGGCTGCGCCGCGGCGGCGAAGCCGTCGAGCAGGAGCAGGAGGTTATCCACGGAAGATCGTCACCCTCTCGAGCAACGGGCCCGCGGGCAGGGAGACCCCGAGCCCACCGGCCATGGCGGCCTGGATGACAAGCGCGACGACGACGCCGAGCGCGACCGCCCGCCAGACCGGCCGGGCGCCCAGGGTGACCGCCGTGCCACCGAAGAGGACGGTCGCGGCCAGCGGCCAGCCGACCGGTCGGATGAGCGCGATGTGCGCGACGACAATCGCGACGAGGACGGCGACGGTCCCCCAGTCGGTGTGCGCGCGTGGGTCGACGTCCTCTCCCTCCTCGGCCTCGCCGTGCCCGCCGCGCACGAGGGTGAGGAGGACCCCGAGGCCGCTGAGCACGAGCAACCCGCCCACGAGGTAGGGCATCATCCGGGGCCCCATGGCCCCGGCGGTGATGGGGACGTTGATGTTCCGGGCGTCGACGAGCGCGTAGGCGCCGAGTGCGACGACCGCCACGGCGAAGACGACCTCGCCGACCGGACGGGAGCGGACGGCTGCCGCCGCCTGGTCGGCGGCGGCAGCGTCGGGTGCGGTGGTCACGGTCAGACCAGGCCGATGTCCGCCAGGGTCTGGCGCACGGCCTCGATGTCCTCGCTGAGGAAGGTGGCGAACTCCTCGCCGGCGAGGAAGGCGTCGTCCCAGTTGTTCGCCTCCAGGGCCGCACCCCAGGTGTCGGTCGCGTGGAGGTCGGTGACGAGCTGGGTGAGCGCCTCGGCCTGCGCGTCGTCGATGCTCCCCGGGGCGACGACGCCCCGCCAGTTCGTCAGGACGAGCTCGATGCCCTGCTCGGTGAGCGTCGGCACGTCCGGCAGCGCGGGGGACCGCTCGGCGCTGGAGACCGCCAGCGCCTTGAGCGTGCCCGCGTTGACCTGCTCGGCGTACTCGCCCACGCCGGAGATCCCGGCGTCGACGTTGTTGCCGAGGAGCGCTGCCAGCGACTCCCCACCACCGGAGTAGGGGATGTAGTTCAGCGTCGAGGCGACCTCGGCGGCGGGGACGCCGGCCTCGGTGAGCAGCTGGGCGGCGAGGATGTGGTCGACCCCGCCGGCCGACCCGCCGGTGATGGACACCGCCTGGCCGTTGGCGACGACGTCGTCGACGAGGTCCTGGACCGTCTCGTAGGGCGACTCCGCCGGCGCGACGACGACGAGCGGCTCCTCGGTGAGGCGCGCGATCGGGGTGACATCCTCCAGCGTCGTCTCCGACTGGTTGGTCTCGATGGCGCCGACCATGACGTAGCCCATGACCATGAGCGTGTCCGGGTTGGTCGACGTGGCGAGCTGGGCCAGCCCGACGGTGCCACCGGCCCCGCCGACGTTGACCACCTGGGCGTCGGAGACGAGGTCGTTGTCCTGCAGCTCGGCCTGCATCGTGCGGCCGGTCTGGTCCCAGCCGCCGCCCGGGTCGGCCGGGACGATGATCTCGAGGCTGTCGATCCCGCCGTCGGAGTCACCGTCGGCGTCGGCACAGGCGGCCAGGCCGAGGCTGACCGCGGCGGCGGCGGCGAGGGCGGTGGCGGGACGGCGGAAAGACATGGCGGCTCCTCCTCGAGCAGGACGACATCGTGGGGGAAACCTAGGACGAAAGTCCCAGGCGCATGAAGCCTGCGGCCGTAGTGGTCGTATTGGTCGTTTCGGTCGCGTCGGAGCCGGGTGGGGCAGAATCGAGGGTGTGCGTCGGTCGATGTCGCTGCGCCAGCGTCTCCTGCTCCTCCAGGTGGCGATCGTCGTCCTGACCATCGGGGTGGTCGGCG
>DAHVRG010000057.1 GCA_027322565.1 Georgenia sp. | reverse complement strand
GCCCGGCGGTGGTGCGGCCGGGGCGCTGGCCCACGACGTCATCCACGGCCTCGACATCACCGACGCCCTGAACCTCGCGCCGGTCGCCCCACCGGAGCGGCTCGCCATCGTCGTGGACGCCACCCGCGGGCGCCTGGGCTACTTCGACGCGGACCTCGCCGGACACCGCCTCGTCGCTGCCGACGCGGACGTCGCGGTCGGCGACGGCCCCGACCTCGTGCTCCCGGTGGACCAGGTCCTGCTCGTCTGCACCGGGCGCCGGTCCGTCGCCGCGGCGGTGGCCCGGTCGACCCGCGGCGATCACTGAGGTCCGTCGGGTGTCTTCGTGCCTTCCCTCGCCCGTCCCGCCGGCTCGGCACCTGCGGAAGGTCCGGGGAATGTCCGGTCCCTAACGTCGTGGGCACTTGTCGGCCCCACTCCGCCGACCCCGAACCGAAAGAGGTGGGCCGGTGCACCCGGACATCCACGCCGCCTTCATCATCCTCTCCTCCGGACGTGCGTCCGAGGCACTGCTCTGGGACCGCTACCCCGAGCGCGAGCTGCGCTGGGTGCGTCGCCGTCACCGCCGTCGGACGGGCCCGCGCGGCCAGGAGCAGTGAGCGACACGTCGTCGAGGCCGGACGGCCCCGTCAGCCGGCGACCCCGGTCGGCGGGGCCGTCCTCGTGGCCACCGACGCCCGCCCACCCCGGCGGCACCGCTCGGCGTCGAGCATGTGACCGGCCCCGGCGAAGGTCTCCGCTGCGCGGGCGAGCAACGCTCGGGCGACATCGTCCCGGCCCTGCACCTGGGCGAGGTGCGCCTCGAGCTCGAGCACCATGGCGTGCCAGACCGTCCCCTCCCACCGGTCGGCCATCTCCCGTGCCCGGCCCAGGTAGCCGCGGCAGCGGTCGAGGTCGCCGACGGCCGCGGCCGCATGCCCGGCGGGCACGACGAACATGATCTGGCAGAACAGGCACTCGTCGTCGAACCCCATGGCGGCCTCCGCCCGGTCGACGACGGCGAGCGCCTCGTCCGGGTCCGGGGCCGCGTAGACCAGCGTGCCGTAGATCCGCTGGAGCAGGTGGAGGGCGATCGTCGACCACCGGGCCAGCGGCAGGGCGCGGGTGGCGAGGACCGTCGCCTGCTCCCGGTCGCCGCGCGCCAGGTGGATGTCGCCGAGGCGCTGCAGCGCGTGGGCCTCCCCGGCGGTGGAGCCGAGGTCGTGGTGGAGGTCGGCGGACTCGCGCAGCTCCTCCTCCGCGAGGTCGAGGTCGCCCGTGAGCAGCGCGGCCTCCCCGCGCAGCGCAGTGGCGAAGGCGACGACGCGGAGCACGCCGGCCCGCTCGGCCGACGCGCGCAGCTCGGCGGCCAGCTCCATCACCTCGGCGTGGGGGGTCGTCCCGTAGAGGATGTACTCGGCCGCACACAGGTAGCTGTCGAAGAGCCCGACGGCGGCGCCCGGGTCGTCGGCCGCCTTGTGCAGCTCGCGGTCGAGCTGCTGGAACCACTGCCCGCGGTGGTGGGCGAGGAGACCCTGGAGCGCGACGAGCTCGAACATGATCGCCGCCCCACCTCCTCCGATCGCGAGGCGGCGGCGCGCCTCCGCGACGATGCCGTCCGCGGTCGCGAGGTCGCCGGTGAGGTAGGCGAGCAGCCCCCTGGCGAGCATGAGCTCGGCGTCGCCGGGCCCGCCGTCCGGCTCGAGGCCCTCGAGCGCGACCCGGGCGGTCTCGTAGTCGGCAGCGTAGGTCGCGGTCCGGGCAAGTCCGACGCGCAGGTGGGCCCTCGCCCGCGGGTCCGTGACGACGGCAAGCGCCTCCCGGTAGGCGTCGCCCGCCGCCCGGTCTCCCTTCGCCAGCAGCAGGTCCGCGCGCAGGGCGAGCAGCCGGGCGAGCTCCTCACCCGTGGCGTGCGGACGGACCGAGGAGACGGTGGCGAGCGCGTCGTTGTAGGCACCCAGGGAGCCCTCGGTCTCCGCGGCCCGCACGAGGTAGGGCACGGCGGCGACCGGGTCGTTCGCCTCGAGGAGGTGGCGGCCGACCCGGGCAGGCGAGCGTCCGAGGGAGTCCAGCGCCCGCGCCGCGCGGGCGTGGACCGCCGACTCCCGCCCCGGACCCAGCCGCGTGAGCAGGGCGTTGCGGAGCAGCGGGTGGCGGAAGCGCAGGCACCCGGGGCCCCGGTCGAGGATGTGGTGCTCGATGCCGGCGTCCACCAGGGCGAAGGTGTCGGCGTCCGAAGCGCCGGTGAGGGCCTGGAGCTCGTCGGTGTCGAAGCGCATCCCGAGCACAGCGGCCTGCGCGAGCGCGTCGACGACGAGCGCCGGCGTGCCGGGCGGCAGCAGCGTCGCGGGAGCGGCCGGTTCGCCGCGGGCGACGGCACGGGCCAGCTCAGCGAGCTCGAAGGGGGACCCTCCGGTCGCGGTGTGCCAGGCCGCGACGAGGTCGTCCGGTGCGTCCGGCAGCCGGGCCCGGACGAGGGCGGTGGCGGCGTCGCGGTCGAGCGGCCCCAGGTCGATGGTCACCGCAGCGGACCTCCCGAGCAGGGCGTTGCGCAGCCGGGCGAGCGCCGGCGCCGGCGGGAAGCGGTGACCGAAGGCGAGGAGGACATGCTCTGCGGAGGTCGCCCGGGCGAGGTAGTGGAGCAGCTTGAGGCTGGCGTCGTCGGCAAGACCGACGTCGTCGACGACGAGCAGCGCACCCGGTCCCGGTGCGGCGAGCCGGAGCAGCTCGGCGCACGCGACGAAGAGCCGCTGGTGGGTGTTCGCCCCCGCCCACGGGGAGGAGCGGCCGGCGAGGGCCCGTTCGATCTCCTGCCGCATCCCGTCGTCGAGGCCGTCGAGGAGGGCGGGGTGCCGGCGGGACAGGTCGGCCAGGGCCTCGAGGACCGGCGCGAAGGGCCAGGCGCCCTCGGTCGCCGCCGCCGTCCCCGTGCCGACGCGCACCCCGAGCTGCTCGGCCCGGCGTTCGAGGTCCACGAGCAGGGTGGTCTTGCCGATCCCGGCCGGCCCGGACACGAACAGGGTGCGGCCGCGCCCCGTCCGGACCTCCTCGAGCAGTGCGCCCATCCGGGTGGTCTGCGCGTCCCGTCCGACGACGAGCGGGCCGGTGCGCCGCTCCGCCGGCGCCGGGGCGGCAGGGGCCGGCATCCGCAGGACGCGGGTCCGCAGCGCGGCGGCGCTCGGGGACAGCCCGACGCCGAGCTCCTGGCGCAGCGCTCGCTCCAAGCGCTCGAACTGGCGCAGGGCACCGTTGCGGTCGCCGGCCCGGGCCAGGCGGTGCGCGAGCGTGAGGTGGGCCTCCTCGTCGGCGGGGTCGGCGGCGAGGATCGCCTCCCACCGGCCGGCGGCCCGCAGGACCTCGACGTACAGCCGGGTCAGCCGCTCCCGCTCGGGCTCGAGCCACTCGACGTACCGGTCGTCGGGCAGCAGCTCCCCGCCGTAGCGGTCGGCGGCCTCGACCGCGAGATCCGGGTCGGTCGCCGCGACGGCTGCAGTGGCGAGCGCGGTGAACTCGTGGACGTCGACGGTGGGTGGGTCGGCGGGGAACAGGCTGACCGTCTCCCGGTCCAGCACCACCGACCCGTCCCCGAGGACGCGCCGGGCGTAGTGCGCCGCCTTGTGCAGGCGGGGGGCGGCAGTCTCCGGGTGGAGGTGGGGCCACAGCCGGTCGATGAGCTGCTCCCGGTGGAGCCGCCCGCGGGGCTCCAGGGCGAGCGCCTTGACCAGGGTCGCGGCCTGCCGTCGGCTCCACGCCTGCTCGGTGTGCGTGGTGCCGTCGATGCTCACCTCGAACCCGCCGAGGAGGCGGATGCGGACCGTCATGCGACCGGCGCCCCCAGCGGTATGGCCCCGGCCTCGGATGCCGGCGCGCGCCGGACCGGCGGTGGCCAGGCGGCCATCGTCTCCAGCGCCTCGACCTCCTCGACCATCGTCGAGGCGAGGTGGCGCAGGAGCTGCCGGATGCGGGTCCGGTCCCACGTCATGGAGGCCAAGAGCTCCACCACCTCGATCATCGGACGCGACAGCCGGTCACGGATCTGCTGGTAGTCGGCCAGGGCCGCCGTCAGCGCGGCGCTGCCATCGAGGCCCGCGACCACGGCGCGGGCGAGGAGCTCGGCGTCACGCAGGGCGTCGGTCATGCCGTGCGTACTGAGAGGATCCTTCCAGAACCCGGCATCCCCGACAAGGGCCCAGCCTGGCCCGTGCGCCTGTCGCAGGAAGCCCGGGACGCCGCGGACGACACGCACCGCCGACCACTCCCCACCGGCCGCCAGCCGGTCGCCCAGGCCGGGGAGCCGCCGGGCGAGGAGGGTGAGCGCGGCGGCCGGTGGCAGGACGGCGAGCAGCCGGTCCAGCTCGCGCCGCGTCGTCCCGGTGAAGACGCACGTGAGACCGTCGTGGGTGGGGATGAGCCCGGCCCCGACACCGGCTCCGTAGTACCACTCGTAGCCGGCCGCCGGCAGGTCGGCGACGTAGCCGTACAGCACGTTCGTCGCCGCCTCGCCGCGCCAGAGCACGGGTGCCGCGACGGCGTCCGCGACGACCGACCGCAGACCGTCGGCACCGACGACGAGTGGTGCCCGTTCCGCGGTGTCCCGACCGGTGCGCCGGCCCCGGGTGCGGACGCCGGTGACACGGCCCGTCGCGTCCCGGAGCACCCCGGTGACGGGGATGCCGTGACGGACCGTGACACCGGCGCGTTCCGCGGCGTCGGACAGGACGGAGTCGAGCACCGTGCGACGCGGCGCATAGAGCGCCGGCACACCCGGCGACGGCCGGATCGAGACGGTGACGGGCACCTCGTCGTAGTAGTGGAACAGCGTGCGGTGGATCGGCGGCGTGCCGCGCACGACGTCACCGAGGACCCCCCAGCGGGACAGCTGCAGGACACCCGCCCGCATGAGGGCGTGGGTGGACAGCGTGTCGCTGCCCCGCCGGGCGCGGTCGAGCACGAGCACCCGCAGGCCGGCGCGTCCGAGGAGGAGCGCCGTCGAAGCCCCGGCGATGCGTGACCCGACGACGATGACGTCCCACGTCCCCATCAGACTCCCGCTCCCGTCCGGAGCTGTGACCCGAGGTGGTCCACGACGAGGGCGGCGTCCGCCCCGACGCCGTCGAGCGTCGTCGCGTTCCGCCGCGTCTGCCACGCCATGCCGATGACGTAGAGACCGGGGGCGGGGGTGCGGCCGGCAGTGTGGACGATCTCCCCGCGGGTGTCGAGGACCGGGACGTGCAGCCACGGGTAGCCGCGCCGGTAGCCGGTGGCCCAGACGACCGTGCGGACCCCGCGCCGCCCGACCGGGAGCCGGGTCGGTGCGTCGGCGGTGCAGGCCGTCGGGGCGAGGGTGGGTCCGGACGGCGCGGCGAGCCCGCACTCCGTGGCGAAGGCGTCGATCCGGGCGAGGGCGGCACGCATCCGGCCGTCGGCGTCCGCCGTCGTCACGGGCAGGTCGTCGGCGAGCTCGAGGTGCCGGCCGGTGGTCCCGACGAACCGGCCGGCGAGCACGACGCCCCGCTGCTGCAGGGCCGGGAGGTCGACCGCGCGGCCGTCGGACCGTCCCACGAGCTGGAGGGACGGTTCGCGCCACTGTCGCGGGCTGCTGTCCTCGCGGCGCCGCCGCAGTACCCCCATCCGGTCGAGCCACCAGAAGATGTCCCGCCCGAGGTGCTGCCGCGGCAGCCGCCGGTGGGAGCCGACGGCGAGGGTCACGGGCCGTCCGCTCGCCGCGATCTCGTCGGCGAGCTGCACCCCGGTGGCCGAGGCACCGACGACGAGCACACCGCCGTCGGGCAGGTCGCCGGGGTGTCGGTAGGTGTCGGCGTCGAGCTGCACCACGGACCGGGGGAGGTCGGCCGCCATCGGTGGGCGGCGCGCCGTGGCGCTGTGCCCGGTGGCGACGACGACCGCGTCGGACGACCAGGTGCCGCCGGTGGTCACCGTGCGGTACCCCTCCCCCGTACGGCACACGGAGAGCACCTCGGTGCCGGTGTGCACGGGGGCTGCGGCGGCGTAGCCGGCGAGGTGGGCGGCGACCTCGCGGGCGGCGAGGTAGCCGTCTGGCTCCCGGCCGGTGTAGTGCCCACCGGGCAGCCGGACGAGCCAGTTCGGGGTGAGCAGGCGGAGGGAGTCCCAGCGCTGGGAGAGCCAGCGCTCGGCGACGCGGCCCCGCTCGAGGACCACGTGGTCGACCGAGCCGGCGGTCAGCAGGTGGCTGACCGCCAGGCCGGCCTGGCCGGCACCGATCACGACGACCGTCGTGCGTGCCATGGGTACGTCCCTCCTGTGTGTCTCTGCGCTGTCAGCGCACGGTGGTGTCGATCGTGACGTCCGTGCCGTTGGTCAGGACGTCGTAGACGGCGGAGCGGCGGCGGGACTGCTCGACGAGCTCGCGCAGCTGCTCCTCGCTCGCGTCCCCCTCGATCTCGAAGTGGACGCGGATCTGCTCGTACCCGTTGCGGCCCTCGTCGGAGACGCCCAGGCTCTTGAGCAGGCTGAGGTCGCCCTCCACGGTGGAGGTGACCCGCCGCAGGTCGATGCCGCGGGCAGCGGCGATGTTGGCCAGCCCGGCGGTCAGGCAGGCGGCGATCGCGTGGAGCAGGAACTCCACCGGGGCCGGGGCCTTGCCGGTGCCGACGAACACCTCCGGGTGGTCGGCGTCGTAGACGAACGGGACGGTGCGGGAGGTGTCCTCCTGACCTGCCCCGTAGAAGCCCTGGATCTCGCTGCGGTTGTGGGTGCCGCTGATCCAGGTGTTCCGCGCCCGGAACTGGGTGTCGGCAAGCCCCGGGTTCTCGCGCACGGCGTCGATCGTGGCGAAGAGCGTGGGGACGTCGACCCCGTTGCGGGCGGGAGGGGCGGCGGTGGCGGTCATCGGTACTCCTTCGGTGGGTCGATCTGGTGTGCCGGACGCTATGGACACCGTCTTCCCCGGACCTTCCCCCGCCGTGCAGGGTGTGTGCCGGCAGCGGAAGGCGGAGGAAGGCGCCGTCGCCGGGGCCGACTCACGGGGCGGGTCGGTGCGGTGGCTGCCGCTGGGACGTCGGTCCCACAGGGCGGCGTCCCGCCGCGTGCTACACCCCGGTCTTTCCGCGTCGTTCCGCGGTTCAGGACAGCCTTTCCTTGCTATACAGACCGCCCGGGACGGGCGTAGAAAGGAGATATGCGGAGAACTGCCGAAGGCCTGCGGGACTACCCGGTCGTCGTCGCGACCGTGGCCGTCGGGCTGCTCGGCGGCGCCCTGGAGCTCACCGGCGCGGCAGGGGCGGCCCGCTGGGTCGTCTCCGCCTTCGCCGTCGTCGTCGCCCTCATGCAGGTGCGCGGGATGGTGGAGGACCTGCGCGCCGGGACCTACGGCATCGACCTGCTCGCCGTCACCGCGATCGGCTCCGCCGTCGCGGTGGGTGAGTACTGGGCGGCGCTGGTCGTGTGCCTCATGCTCGCGGGCGGCGAGGCCCTCGAGGTCCACGCCGCCGGACGCGCCCGGCGCGAGCTCACCGGCCTCCTGGAGAACGCCCCGAGCACCGCGCACCGGCTGGGCCGGGAGGGACGGATCACCGAGGTCCCGGTCGACGACGTGGCCGTCGGCGACCGCCTGCTGGTGCGCCCCTTCGAGGTCGTCCCGGTCGACGGCGTCCTCGAGTCCGACGGCGCGACCCTCGACGAGTCCTCCCTCACCGGGGAGTCCCTCCCGGTCGACCGCAGCCGCGGTGAGGAGGTCCTGTCCGGCGTCGTCAACGGCGGTGAGGCCATCGAGGTCCGGGCCACGGCGCCCGCCGCGGAGTCCCAGTACCAGCGCATCATCGAGCTCGTCCGCCAGGCCCAGGACTCCAGGGCGCCGTTCGTCCGGCTCGCCGACCGGGTCGCCGTGCCGTTCACCCTCGGTGCGCTCGCACTCGCCGTCGGCGCCTGGGTCGTGTCGGGTGACCCGTCACGGATGGCCGAGGTGCTCGTCGTCGCCACCCCGTGCCCGCTCATCATCGCCGCCCCGGTCGCGTTCATGGGTGGGATGTCGCGCTCGGCGCGGAACGGGGTCATCGTCAAGAGCAGCGGGACCCTGGAACAGCTGGCCCGCATCCGCACGGTGGCCTTCGACAAGACCGGCACGCTCACCTACGGCGAGCCGCGGGTCACCGCGGTGCACGTCGCCGGCGGCCTGGACGGCCGCGAGCTGCTCGCCCTGGCGGCTGCGGTGGAGCAGTACTCCTCCCACCCGCTCGCCGCGGCTGTCGTCGACCGGGCGCGCGCCGAGCGCGTGGACGTCCCCGCGGCCACCGACGTCGCAGAGGTCCCGGCGCACGGGGTGCGGGGGACGGTCGACGGATGCGTCGTCGCCGTCGGCAGCGCCCGTTTCGTCGCGCGGGAGACGAGCAGCGCGCCGGCCCGCCCACCCGCCGGGACGACCGGCGTGCACGTGGCGCTCGACGGCCGGTACGCGGGCTACCTCGCGCTGGCCGACGAGCTGCGGGCGGAGGCCCGCGCGACGATGGCCTCCCTCCACCGCGCCGGGGTGCGCACGACGATGATGCTCACCGGTGACGGCGAGGACGTCGCCCGGCACATCGCGGAGCAGGCCGGCATCGACGACGTGCGGGCCGAGCTGCTGCCCGAGGACAAGGTCGAGGCGGTACGGACCGCCGCCGCGCACCCGGTGATGATGGTCGGGGACGGTGTGAACGACGCCCCGGTGCTGTCCGCCGCGGACGTCGGCGTGGCGATGGGCGCGCGCGGCTCGAGCGCGGCGAGCGAGTCCGCCGACGTCGTCATCACCGTCGACGACCTCTCGCGCAGCGCACGCGCGGTCCAGATCGGCCGGCGGACCATGCGGGTGGCCTGGCAGGCGATCGGGATCGGGGTCGCCATGTCCGTGGGGCTCATGGTGGTCGCCGCGGGCGGCATGCTGCCTGCCATCGTCGGTGCCTGGCTGCAGGAGGTTGTCGACCTCGCCTGCATCCTGTGGGCGCTGCTCGCCGTGCGGCCGAGCCGCGCCGAGCGGGCCGAGGTGGCCCGGGTCGCCGCCGACACCACCGCGGCCGCCCGCTCCCGAGCCGGCCACCCGGTCCTCACCTGACCCACCCCACCTCCCGCCGACAGCCCACTTCCCGACGGCGTCGCAACGCGGTGCCCCGACACCGCATCACCTGCTGTGGTCGGCCGGGTCCGTCTCGTCGGAAGCGGTCTCGCGGAGGTACGCCAGATCCTCCGGATGCTCTGCCCCGCGCGCCTCCAGCGACTCCAGGAGCAGCCTCATCTGCCGCTCGAGGGCCGGGACCCGCTCCTCGTCCCCCTCCGCACGCACATGGCTGACCAGCATGCGTAGCACCCGCAGCAGCGTCGCCGCGACGTGGGGCTGGTCGAGACAGGTCTGCCGGATCTGGTCGAAGGCGTGGGCGAGGAGCTCGTCGTGGTCGAGGTTCCACGGCTGCACGAGCACTCGTCCGTCGGAGTCCCCCACCGCCTGCGGCGCGAGCGGTTCGGTGAGAACGCTGCGCATGAGGCTCCCGAGCCGCAGGATCACCTCCTCGGCGGTCGTCGGGTCGTTGACCGCCGGGCTCAGCGCGCGCAGGCCGATGTCGACGAGCTGCCGGATGGCGAAGTCGACGTCCTGCAGCATCGTCCGGGCGTTGGAGACCTCGACCGCCGCGGACAGCCCCTCCCGGTCCCGCGCCTCGGGGGCGGGCCAGACCGTGAAGAGCGGTTCGCCCGCATGGATGTAGGCGCCGATCCGGGTCTCGAGCCGCACGACGGTGCCGCCGGGGACGGTGCCCAGCACGTGACGGACGTCCAGCTGGCTGACCCAACCGTCGACCCGGCAGCGGATGACCGTCGCGTCCTCCGGCGGCGGGAAGTCCTCCGGGTCGGCCGGTTCCAGTCCGGCGGGCACGCGCCCGAGCGCCGCCACGACCCGTCCGCCCTCGACACCGATGACGCGCACGAGGTTGCCGACCTGGAGCCCCTTGGCGAGGTGGTCCAGGTGGGCGATGATCCCGACGACGGTCACCACGGTGAGGACGACCGCGAGCGTCAGGGACAGCCGGGGCGCCGGGTCCGTGGCCTCACCGCTGATGTTCGGCAGGACCAGCACGCAGTAGAAGAAGGTGCCGACGAGCAGCCCGATCACGCCCTGGCTGAGCCGGTCCCGGATGAAGGAGCGCATCACCCGCGGGGAGAACTGGTCGCTCGCCAGCTGCAGGCTGACGACGGTGAGCGAGAAGACGACGCCGACGGTGGTGATCATCGCTCCCGCGACGGTCGCCAGCAGCCAGGTGGCGGCGTTGCTGCTCATCGCGAGCGTGAACGGTACCTGCGCGTCGTGCCCGACCGCGTCGTCGACGGCCGTGGCCCCGATCGCGAGCGCGATGCCCCCGACCATCACCAGCGCGGGCAGCAGGAAGAGGCTCTCCTCGAAGCGGTAGCGCGCCGTGGCCAGGCGCAGCTCTCGGGTCAGCACTGCACGCCGCGCCACGTCCGCCCTCCATCCGTCGGGTGTCAGGCCCAGGTTGGCCCGCTCCGCCGGACACCGCATCCTGCGGGCAGATCGGTTGGGCGCCGTGGCGGTCGGGCTCGTCCACGTCCGTCGCTGGGTGGAGGACGCCCTGCCCGCAGGTTGGCGTCAGCTCGACCTGCCGACCCCGTCCCGCGCGGCTCCCGTCACGAGCGGCGTGCGGGGGTAGCGGCGCCGCGGCGCAGAGGTGACCCGGCCCGGCGGCCCCGTCCGTCCCGGGTGCGGGGGCCGGCGTCGGCGGCGATAGTCGGTCCCATCGGGAGACCGTCGAGGAGAGGACCACGTCATGACGACCGTCAGCATCATCGGCAAGGGCAACATGGGCCAGGCGATCGCCGGGATCGTCACCAGGGGTGGACACACCGTCGCCGAGACACTCGACAGCTCGGACGGCGACCGGTCGGTCACCGGTGACATCGTCGTCCTGGCGGTGTACTACCGCGCGCTCACCGACGTCCTCGCCCAGCACGGCGCGGACCTCGCGGGCAGGATCGTCGTCGACATCACCAACCCGCTGAACTTCGAGACCTTCGACGCCCTCACCGTGCCGCCCGACAGCTCCGCTGCCGCCGAGCTCGCAGCGGCCCTGCCGCAGTCACGGGTGCTCAAGGCGTTCAACACCACCTTCGCGGGCACCCTGAGCAGCGGGCAGGTCGGCTCGCTGCCCCAGACGGTCCTCATCGCCGGGGACGACGACGGCGCGAAGGCGGCCCTCGCCGAGGTCGTCACCGCCGGCGGCCTGGAGGCCGTCGACGTGGGCTCGCTGCGCCGCGCCCGCGAGCTCGAGGCGCTGGGCTTCCTCCAGCTCACCCTCGCCGCGGGTGAGAAGATCTCGTGGACCGGGGGGTTTGGCCTGGTGAGATGACCACCGAGGCGCTCGTCGGGCTCACCCGCGGCGCGCGTGGTCGAGCGTCTCCCGCGCACCGAGCCACGCCGCGCCGGCGAGCAGCGTGATCGCCCCGGAGACCGCGAAGGCGACCCCGTACCCGAACGCGTCGGCGAGCGCCCCGGCGAGGACCGGCCCGAGGATCGCCCCGGTGTCCTGGGCCATCTGGAACCCGGCGAGCACCTTCCCGCCGCTGCGCTCCTGCCCGACGACGTCGGCGACGGTGGCCTGCTGGGCCGGGTTGAGCAACCCGGCTCCCGCGCCGGCCAGGGCCGAGACGGCGAGGACGACGACGACGCTCGCGGACAGCCCGAGCACGGCCGTGAAGACGCCGTTGACGAGGAGGCCGACGAGGACGAGGGGCCGGCGCCCGCGCTGGTCGGCCTGCCGACCGGCCACGTTGAGCGCGAGCGCGTTGCCCACCGCGAACAGGGCAAGGGCGGCGCCGGCGGACCACGGCCCGGCGTCGAGCACCGCCGCCGCGAAGAGCGGGAGCAGCGCGACCCGCACCCCGAAGTTCGACCACCCGTTGGCGAAGCCGGAGACGAGCGCCGCCCGGAAGGCGCTGTCGCGCAGCGCCTCGGCCAGCTGCATGGGCGGGTGCTCGTCGCGGGTCCGGGCCACGCCCCTCCCGACGTCCGGGAGCAGGCGCCACACGACTCCGGCGGCGATGACGAGCGCGACCGCGTAGACGACGAAGGGCACCCGCAGCCCGAGCTCGGCGAGCAGGCCACCGAGCACCGGGCCGCCGATGTTGCCCAGGAGGAAGGACGTGGCGTAGAGGGACGACGCCCTGCCACGCGCCGTCGGCGGGGCGAGCCGGACGATGAGCCCCATCGCCGAGACGGTGAACATCGTCGAGCCGATCCCGCCCAGCCCGCGGAAGACGAGCAGCTGGACGTAGTCCTGTGCCAGCGCGGTTGCGAGGCTCGACGCCGCCACGATGAGGAGCCCGGCCAGGTACACCCGCCGTTCACCGAGCCGGGTGATGAGCGCACCGCCCGCGGGGGCGAAGAGCAGCCGGCACAGGGAGAACGCGCTGACGACGAAGGAGGCGGCGGCGACCGAGACGTCGAAGGAGCGCGCGAACTGCGGGAGCACCGGCGAGACGAGCCCGTACCCGAGGGCGATGAGCAGGGCCGCCCCGGCGAGCACCCAGATCTCCCGGGGCAGCGCGGGGCGGGGTGAGGAGTCGGGGGACATTGCTCGCCAGTATCCCCCGCGAGCACGGCACCTCAGGTCCGCGGTTCCCGCCCCACGGGCTGGGTGGGCTCCTCCGGGAGCGGTGCAGCCGCCCGCAGCGGGACGCGCACGCCCTCGCGGTCGACCACAACCTGCCGACCGTCGACGACGGCGACCGGCCCCGGCCCGTCACGGAGGGTGAGCGCCGTCCCGTCCGCCGTCGTCTCCACCCGGAGCACCGCCCCACGCCAGGTGACGTGGTAGCGGGTGCGGCGGAGGCCGGTGGGCAGCAGCGGGGCCAGCTCGAGCTGCTCGCGGTCCTCCCGCAGCCCGCCGAGCCCGGCGGCGAGCGCCAGCCACGCGCCGGCGATGGACGCGAGGTGCAGGCCCTCGGCGGTGTCGCCCTGGACGTCACGCAGGTCGACGAGCGCGGCCTCGCGCAGGTAGCGCAGCGCGAGGTCCGGGTGCTGCGCCCGGGCACACACCACCGCCTGGGCCGCGGCGGAGAGGGAGGAGTCGCGGACGGTCCGGGCCTCGTAGTACTCGAGGTCCGCGGCGACCTCCTCGTCGGTGAAGTCGTCGCGGCACCACCACAGAGCGAGCACGAGGTCCGCCTGCTTGACCACCTGGCGGCGGTAGAACTTGGCGTAGTGCTGATGCTCCTCGACGGGGTAGGAGTCGCGCTTGTCGGCGAAGCGCCACTCGCGGTACGTCGTGAAGCTCTCGTTCGCGGGGTGCACGCCGCGGTGCTCGTCCCACGGGACGTGGACTGCGTCGGCGGCCCGCCGCCACGCCGTCACCTCCTCGTCGGTGACGCCGAGCTGCCGGGCCCGCTCCGGGGCGGCGTCGCACGCGTCCGCGGCCCGGAGGAGGTTGCGGCGCGCCATGAGGTTGGTGAAGACGTTGTCGTCGACGACGCCGGTGTACTCGTCCGGGCCGGTGACACCGAAGACGTGCCACCCGCCGTCGACGTCCTCGTGTCCCAGGGACATCCACAGGCGGGCGGTCTCGACGAGCACGTCCCGGCCGCCGAGCGCGTCCAGGTCCTGACCGGTGACGTCGGCGTGCAGCCAGAACGCGCGTGCGACGTCGGCGTTGACGTGGACGGCCGCGGTGCTGGCCGGCCAGTAGGCGGAGACCTCGTGCCCGTCGATGGTGCGCCACGCGAAGGTCGCGCCCTCCCACTCCAGGACCCCGGCCCGCTCCCGGGCCGCGTCGAGCGTGGAGGCCCGCCAGCGCAGCAGCCGCTCCGCCGCCGCCGGCGCCACGAGGGAGAGCACCGGCAGGACGAACCCCTCGACGTCCCAGAACGTGTGGCCGTTGTAACCGGCGCCGGTCAGCCCCTTCGCCCCCACCGGGGCGTCGCTGGTCTGCGCCGCGGCACAGTACACCTGGAACAGGTCGTAGCGCAGCGCTTGCTGGAGCTCGGGGTCGCCGTCGACCTCGACGTCGGCCCGGTCCCAAAACGCGTCGAGCGCCTCCCGCTGGTCGGCGAGCAGCCGCTCCCAGCCCCCGTCGCGGCCGGACCGGACGGCCGCGACAGCACGGTCGACCATGGACCCCTCCGTGGCGTCCCGCGACCAGGCGTAGCCGAGGGTCTTGGTCAGACCGAGCCGGTCGCCGGCCGCGAGCGCGGCGGTGACGGTGGTGACCACCTGGTCCTCCCCCGTCTCGGTCTCGACCGTGGCCGCGCCCTCGACGTCGTGCTCCATCGACGTGGCCACCGTGATGCCGGTGCGTCTCGTCCGCACCGCGAGCGTGCCACCGGTGCGCGAGCGGTGGCTCTCGAGCACCGTGAACGGGTTGTCGAGCGCCTCGGCGACCCGGGGGTCGTCGCTCTCCACCTCGGGTGGGGTCTCCCCGACCGTGAGCTCCGAGCGCACGACGACGTGGGCCGGGCCGTCCACCGCGCGGAGCTCGTACCGGATGCCGCACACCGAGCGCTCCGTCAGGGACACGAGCCGCCGGGTGCGCAGCTCCAGCGTCGTCCCCGACGGCGCCCGCCACCGGACCCGGCGGTCGAGGGTGCCGCCGCGCAGGTCGAGGGTGCGTTCGTGCACCTCCGGCTCGGTCTCGCGGACGTCGAGCGCCGCGCCGTCGACGACGAGCCGCAGGGGCGTGCCATCGGGCACGGCGACGATGGCCTGGCCCTCCTCCGAGTGCCCGTAACCGCCTTCGGGGTAGACGAGCGGGTGGGTCTCGTGCACCCCGGCGAGGTAGGTACCCCGCTCGACGCACGGCTCGACCTCGTCGAGGGTGCCGCGGATCCCCACGTACCCGTTGGACAGTGC
The DNA here is from genome assembly GCA_027322565.1 of Georgenia sp. GTDB lineage: Bacteria > Actinomycetota > Actinomycetes > Actinomycetales > Actinomycetaceae > Oceanitalea. Next base: position 653 of record DAHVRG010000057.1, on the reverse strand, counting down.
GAAGATCGCCTCCGCTGCGCCGAGTCCCGCTGCGGAGACGTGCGGCTCGCGCACCGACCAGGGTGCGACGTCGAGGTGCGGCGCGGTCACGGGCTGCCCGTCAGGGCGTCGGTGAGCCGCCGGTGATGGCGAGCGTCTCGCCGACGACGTAGCTCGACTCCGGGGAGGCGAGGAACACGTACGCGGGCGCGCACTCGGTGGGTTGTCCGGCCCGCCCGAGCGGGGTGCTCCGGCCGAACTCGGGCAGGTCCTCGACCGGCTGCCCGTGCGACGGCTGCAGAGGCGTCCAGAACGGCCCGGGCGCCACGGCGTTGACGCGGATCCCCTTCGGGGCCAGCTCCTGGGCCAGCCCCTTGGAGAAGTTGTTGATCGCGGCCTTGGTCGAGGCGTAGTCGAGCAGCGGCGGGGACGGCTGGTAGGCCTGGACCGATGTCGTGTTGATGATCGCCGAGCCCGGTGGGAGGTGGGTGAGCGCGGCCTTGGTCACCCGGAACATGGCGAGGACGTTCGCGTGGAACGTCTCGACGAGCTGGTCGTCGGGTGTCTCCTCCAGGCTCTCGTTGGCCACCTGCTTCGCGGCGTTGTTGACGAGGATGTCGAGGCCGCCGAGCTCGGTGACGGCGCGCTCGACGATCTCGCGGCACACGTCCGGG
>DAHVRG010000056.1 GCA_027322565.1 Georgenia sp. | reverse complement strand
CGAGGTTGAGGGCCAGGCCCAGGGTGCCGTCCTCGAAGCGCAGCAGCTCGTTCGCCATCGTGCCGGGAAGGCCCTCGACACGCGCGATGCCGTCACCGGCGACGGTGACGCGACCGACCTCCTCCCCCACCGCCTCGGAGGGCTGGTAGGAGTCGACGAAGCTGTCCAGCGCCGCCCTGATCTCCTCGGGCTTGATCGTCAGCTCGGCCATTGCAGTTCCTTCTCCTTGGCGACCCGGTGGTCGCGGTATGTCAGTGGTGCGGTCTGGGGGTCAGCCGGTGAACCGGCGTCGGGCGTCCTGGATGCGGGTGAGCATGGTCCCGTCGATGACCTCGGCACCGACCTGGACGCGCATCCCGCCCAGGACTGCCGGGTCGACCCCGACGTTGACCTGGACGGAGCGGCCGTAGGCACGCTCGAGGATCCGGGCCAGGCGCGCCTCCTGCGCCTGGGTCAGCGGCGAGGCCGCCGTGACGTTGGCGACGAGACGGTCGCGGCGTGCCGCGGCGAGCTCGCCCACGTGCCGCAGGGCGGCGCTCAGCGAGCCGGCACGCGGTGCCCGGATCAGCCGGCGGACGAGCAGCCGGGTCTCGTCCCCGGCGCGGTCGGCGAGGAGCGAGTCGAGCAGGTCCGCCCGGCGCTGCGGGTCGACGTCCCGTTCGGCCAGCGTGGAGCGCAGCTCACGGCTGGAGGCGAGCAGCCGCTCGACGCGGAAGAGCTCCTCCTCCACCTCGAGCAGGGCGTCCCGCGCCTGGGCGGCGGCCAGCACCGAGACGATGCCGAGCTCGTCGACGGCGGCGCCCAGGTCCGACTCCTCGGACCACCGCGAGCGGACCATGCCGGCGAGCAGGTCGACGACGAGGGGGTCGACCTTGCCGTCGAACAGGGCACCGACGAGGCGCGCCTTGTCGTCCCCGGACCGGGCCGGGTCGGTCAGGGCCCGCCGCAGCGAGCCCGAACGCGCGAGGGTGTCGGAGACCTCGAACAGCTGGCTGCCGAGCTCTCGCCCGCGGTCACCCGCGTCCCGGAGGGAGGTCTCCCACCGGTCGGTCGCCGCCGACAGCGCGGCCTGGCTGCTCGCTCGCATCACGCCTCCGTCGTCTCCCCGACCCTCTGCTGGGCCTGGTCGGTCTGCGCCTCGAGGTCGTCGAGGAAGCGGTCGATGACCCGCTGACGGCGCTCCTCCTCGGCGAGCGACTCGCCGACGATCCGCTCGGCGAGCGTCGTCGCGAGCACGCCGATGTCGGTGCGCAGGGTCGCGGCCGCCTGCTGCCGCTCGGCCTCGATGTGCCGCTTGGCGCTCTCGAGGATGCGGTCGGCCTCGGCGTGCGCCTTGGCCTTGACGTCGGCCGCGATGGCCTTCGCGTCCTCCTGGGCCTGCTCGCGGACCTTGGCCGCCTCGACCCGGGCCTCGGTGAGCTCGCGCTCGATGTCGGCCCGCAGGGCCGCGGCCTCGGCGCGGGCCCGCTCACCGGCCTGGAGGCCGCCCTCGATCTTCTCGGTGCGCTCGTCCAGGACGCGGGTGAAGGCCGGCACGACCTTCTTCACGAAGACGACCGCGATGATCGCGATGCAGACCAGGGACCAGATGATGTCGTAGGTCGCCGGCAGCAGGGGGTTCTGATCGCCCCCTTCCGCCGCCTGGACCAGAGCGGTGACCATCATCAGACGCCGAACACGAACCCGGCGGCGAAGCCGATCAGGCCGAGCGCCTCGACGAGCGCGGCACCGATGAACATGTTGATGCGGAGCGGACCGGCCACCTCGGGCTGACGGGCCGTGGCCTCCTGGGTCTTGGCGACGAGCAGTCCCAGACCGATACCGGGGCCGATGGTCGCGAGGCCGTATCCGATGGTGGCGATGTTGCCGGCGATCTCCACAGGGTGTTCCTTCCGTTGGTGTACCGGGCCCGCGCCCGGCACGTCTCGTGGTGACTCTGTCAGGGTGACGGAGCCGGGGTCAGGTCAGTGGGCGTCCTCTGACAGCTGGATGTAGACCGCGGTGAGCAGGGTGAAGATGAACGCCTGCAGCGCCGCGATGAAGATCTCGAAGACGGTGAACGCCAGCCCGGCCGCGAAGGTCACGGTGCCGAGCGCCTTCATCCCGCCCGCGGCCTCGAAGAAGAGGTAGTGCGTCGCGCCGAAGCACAGCACGAGCAGCAGGTGGCCGACGAGCATGTTCGCCAGGAGACGGATGGTCAGCGTGAGCGGGCGGAGGATGAAGGTCGAGAGGAACTCGATGGGGGTGAGGATGACGTACAGGAACTTCGGCACGCCCGGCGGGAAGAGCGAGGACTTGAGGAAGCCCCCCGTGCCCTGCGCACGCACCCCGGCGGCGATGAACCCGATGTAGGCGATGACTGCGAAGACGAGCGGCACCCCGATGACGGAGGAGCCCGCGATGTTGAGGAACGGGACGACGCCCGTGATGTTCATCGCGAAGACGCCGAAGAAGATCACCGTGAGCAGGGCGGTGGCGCGCCGTCCGCTCTCCTTGCCGAGCACCTCCTCGGCGATGTTCACCCGGACGAAGTCGAGCGCCATCTCCGCGGCCCCCTGGAAGCGGCCGGGCACGAGGCTGGCGCGGCGCGCGGCGAGCCAGAACACCGCGACGAGCACGATCGTGGCGATGACGCGCACGAGCATGATCCGGTTGAACTCGAACGGGGTGCCCTCGAAGAGGAACGTGGGCGGGAAGAACTCGCCCTGCAGTGTCGGGGCGTGGAAGCCCTCGCCCTCACTCGCGGCGGTGGTGGCACCCGCGGCCAGGGTCAGGAGGGACGCAGCGGCAGACAGGACGAACCCCCAGGTTTGGTCGTGTGGTGTGCGGAATCGAACCGCGTCGGGATCGGGGCAAGCCTAACGTATTCGCGCACTGCCCCGAACCACTGCCCCGGGGGCGCGAAGGGGCCGCGGCACCAGTGCGGCGCGGATCGCACGGTCGCCCGTGGACGGCGCAGCACAGCCGGGGCCGCCGCTCCGGGGCGGTGCGCTGCCCGGGCCGCACCGCCGCGCGGGTCAGGCTCCGGCGTCGTCGTCCGCGCGCGGTGCGCCGGGGTCGACGTTCGGGACGCGGGCCCGCAGCGCCGCCGACATCTCGATGGCGACTGAGCCGAGGATCGCGAGCGTGAGTGTGGCGAAGAACACCAGCGGGTGGTAGAAGTCGCGGCCCTGCAGCGCGATGAGGGCGACGAAGACGATGACGACCTTGGCCAGCCAGCTGCCGATGAACGCGGCGCTGGCCACGTGGAGCGGCTTGTCCGCCGTCGCGAGCATGACGACCGCCGTCGTGAGCATGAAGAACGCGACGAGGGCGGTCCCGAGCAGCGCGCCCCACACGCCGGGGGCGCCGACGGTGAGGTAGCCGACAACGAAGCCGCCGACACCGAGGACGGCGAGCAGGACGGCGAGCCGGCGCAGCACGGTGCGGAACATCGCCCGGAGGGGGGACGGGGAGGTCATGCGGTCTCCTTCGCGTGACGGGGTCGGCGCAGCCCGGGGAGCCTACCGATGGTGAGGAGCAGGGCGACCAGGGCGCACGCCCCGGTGCCGATGAGGACGGCGTAGCCGTCGAAGACGACGAGCGCGGCGGCGCTGAACGAGATGACCGCCGTCCACAGGTACATGACGAGGACGGCGCGGCGGTGGCTGTGGCCCCAGGCGAGCAGCCGGTGGTGCAGGTGCATCCGGTCGGGCTTGAAGGGGGACTGGCCCGCCCGTAGCCGGCGGAGCACCGCGAGCGTCATGTCGAGCAGCGGCAGCAGGAGGACGGCGACCGGCAGGAGGATCGGCACGAACGCCGGCAGCACCTGCCCGGCGGAGAACACCGCCGGGTCGATCTGCCCGGTGACGGTGATCGCCGCGGCGGCGACGGTGAGGCCGAGGAACATCGACCCGGAGTCCCCCATGAAGATGCGGGAGGGGTGGAAGTTGTGCGGGAGGAAGCCGACACAGGTACCGACGACGGCGGCGATGACGACGGTGGCGAGGTTGGAGTAGTCACCCGGCGTGGCCGTGCGGGTGAGGAGGTAGGTGTAGCCGAAGAACGCCAGCCCGCCGATCCCCACCATCCCCGCCGCGAGCCCGTCGAGGCCGTCGACGAAGTTCACCGCGTTGATCGCGACGACGACGACGAGGACGGTCGCGACGAGGGAGAGCCGGGAGGAGCCGATGGTCAGGCCGAAGATCGGGAAGGTGATGAGCTGCACGCCCTGCCAGGCGATGAGCCCGGCGGCGAGGATCTGACCGGCGAGCTTGGTCATCCAGTCCAGGTCCCAGATGTCGTCGGCCACCCCGAGGAGGCTGACGAGTGCGGCGCCGGCGAGGATCGCCCAGGGCTGGGCCGTCGTGAAGACCCCCTCGAGGAAGGGCACCCGGGAGGCGACGAGGAGCGCCATCGCGAAGCCGGCGAGCATCGCCACCCCGCCGAGCCGCGGCGTCGGGGTGGTGTGCACGTCACGCGCCCGGACGGGGGTGAGCGCGTTGGTCGCGCGGGCCAGGCGGAGCGCCACCGGGGTGGCGATGAACGTCACGACGGCCGCGACGAGCATGACGAGCAGGTAGACCCTCACGGTCCGTCGGCACCGTCCTCGATCTCGGGGACGACGGCGGCGAGCTGCTCGCGGCTCAGCGCACCGGCCCGGACGATGCGCGGGGGCGTCCCGGTCGCGTCGACGATCGTCGAGGGCACCCCGCCGCGGGAGGGTCCTCCGTCGAGGTAGACCTCGACCCGGTCCCCCAGGGCGGTGGCGGCCTCGAGCACCGTGGTGGCGGCCGGGCCGCCGTGCCGGTTGGCGCTCGAGACGGCGAGCGGGCCGGTCCTGGTGAGGAGGGCGAGGGCGACATCGTCGTCGGGCATACGCAGGGCGACGGTGCCGCCGGTGTCCCCGAGGTCCCAGGCGAGGGTCGGCTGGGCCCGGCAGATGACGGTGAGGGGGCCGGGCCAGAAGGCCTCGACGAGCGCGTGGACGCTGTCCGGCACGTCGGTGGCGAGCCCCGCGAGGGTGGCCGGCGCCGGGACGAGGACGGGGGGCGGGTGCTGCCGGCCCCGCCCCTTGGCAGCGAGCAGCGCGGCGACGGCCGCTGGGTCGAACGCAGCGGCGGCGATCCCGTAGACGGTGTCCGTGGGCATGACGACGAGCCCGCCGCGGGACAGGGCGCCGGCCGCTGCGTCGATGCCGGCGTCGAGGGTCTCGGGCCCGGTGCAGTCGTACACGCTCACGGGCCCGATCCTCCCACGCGGTGGCGGCTCAGTGGCTCCGCGGCTCGGGGCCGGGGCCGCTCGCCTCCCGGGCCAGCACGAAGAGCAGGTCCGAGAGCCGGTTGAGGTAGCGCAGCACGTGGTCGGCGACGTGCTCGCCCTGCCCCCGGGCGGCCACGGCGTGTCGCTCGGCACGCCGCACCACGGTGCGGGCGAGGTCGAGGTGGGCCGACGTCGGCGTCGCCCCGGGGACGAGGAAGACCGGCTCCAGCGGGCGCGCGGCGAGCCGCTCGTCGATGAGCGCCTCGAG
>DAHVRG010000030.1 GCA_027322565.1 Georgenia sp. | reverse complement strand
GGGAGACGAACTCGCCCGCCGCGACGTCGAGGTCGATGCCGACGAGGGCCGCGAGCTCGCCATCCCGGGTGGCGAAGGTCTTGTCCAGGCCGCGGACCCGCACCGCCGGCTCGTCCACGGGCACCGTCCGGGTTCTCTGGTCGTTCACGCGCCCACCTCCACGCGTCGGTAGTCGCGCAGCACGAGCCCGAGGAGGGCGACCGAGCCGGCCGCGACGAGCCCCAGGACGACGGCGCCGAAGATCGGTCCCCACGCCTTGGCGGGGTCGCCGGAGGCCTGTCCGGCGTACTGGATGATGATGCGTCCGATGCCGCCCTGGAGCCCGGTGGACACCTCGGCCACGACGGCGCCGATGACGGCGTTCGCCGCACCCAGGCGCAGCGCGGCGAGCAGGTAGGGCACGGACGCCGGGAGCCGCAGCCGGTGCAGCGTCGTCCACCAGCCCACGCCGTAGGTGTGCATGAGCTCGAGGTGGAGCCGCTCGGGGGACTGCAGGCCGCGCAGCGCACCGACGGCGATCGGGAAGAAGGCGAGGTAGGAGGCGATGAGCGCGACCGACATCCAGTCCTGCCACACGAGCGGGCCGATCCGGAAGCTCGCCCCCCAGCTGCGCACCACCGGCGCGAAGGCGATGAGCGGGACGGTCTGGCTCAGCACGACCCACGGCAGCAGCCCCCACTCGGCGATCCGCCAGCGCAGCATCACCAGCGCGAGCCCCACCCCGACGACGACCCCGACCGCCCACCCGGCGGCCGCGATCCCGAGGGTGAACAGGGCGGCCGCGACGACCGCCTCCCACAGCGGCTCCTCGGCCGCGCGCGTCACCGGGTCGAGGAGGCGGGTGACCATGTCCCAGGTGTGGGGCATCGCCAGGTCCGTCGTGCGCGGCAGGACGCGGGCCCCGGCGACGACGACGCCGTCGTCGGGGCCGAGGAGCTTGTACGCCTCCCACAGCCCGATGAGCGCGAGGACGCCGAGCGTGCCCCACAGCCAGGTCGACGCCGTCGTGGTGCGGCGGGTGCGCGCGCGGCCGCGGACGGTGCGCAGCATGCCGGCCGCGCTCATGACCCGCCGTCCGCCCGGGTCACGCCGGGGCCTCGACCTGCTCGCGCATGGCCGGGATGACGGACTCGCCGTACGCGCGCAGGGTCCCGTCGAGGTCGTCGTGCTGGAGGTAGCCGGCGAAGTGGTCCACGCCCAGGTCGCGCAGCGCGGTGAGCTTGGCGACGTGGTCGGCGGGCTCACCGAGGATGCAGAACCGGTCGACGATCTCGTCGGGCACGAAGTCCACGTGGGTGTTCCCGGCCCGGCCGTGCTCCTGGTAGTCGTAGTCCCGCCGACCGGCGATGTAGTCGGTCAGCGCCCGCGGCACCGCCCCGTCCGTGCCGTAGCGGGCGACGATGTCGGCGACGTGGTTGCCGACCATGCCGCCGAACCAGCGGCACTGGTCGCGCATGTGCTGCCAGTCGCTGCCGACGTACATCGGTGCTGCGACACAGATGGTCAGCGCGTCCGGGTCCCGCCCCGCCTCCTCCGCCGCCCGGCGGACCTTGGCGATCATCCACTCGGCGATGTCGAGGTCCGCGAGCTGGAGGATGAACCCGTCACCGACCTGGCCGGTGAGCTCCAGCGCCCGGGGGCCGTAGGCGGCGACCCACACCTCCAGCTCCGAGCCGACGCTCCACGGCAGCCGCACCTCGGTCCCGTGGTACTCCACGGAGCGGGAGTTGGCCAGCTCGCGGATGACGTGGATCGCCTCGCGCAGCGTCTCCAGCGTCGTCGGCTTGCCGCTGGTCGCCCGGACGGCGGAGTCGCCCCGCCCGATCCCGCAGACGGTGCGGTTGCCGTACATCTCGTTGAGCGTGGCGAACAGCGAGGCGGTGACCGTCCAGTCCCGGGTGGCCGGGTTGGTGACGAACGGTCCCACCTTGACCTTCTCGGTCCGGTCGAGGATCTGGGAGTGGATGAGGTACGGCTCCTGCCACAGGACGTGGGAGTCGAAGCTCCACACGTGGCTGAAGCCGTACCGCTCGGCCGCGACACCGAGCTCCACGACGCGCCGGGAGGGCGGGTTGGTCTGCAGGACGACGCCGAAGTCCATGGTCGGCTCCCTCAGCTCAGGTACTGGGACAGGTCGCGCTTGAGGTACTGGCCGTCGCCCTTGCGGCCGAGGTACTGGTCGTTGTCGACGATGACCTTGCCCCGGGAGAGGACCGTGTCGACGTGGCCGTCGATCTCGAAGCCCTCCCACGCGGAGTAGTCCATGTTCATGTGGTGGGTCTTCTCCTTGCCGATCGACGTGTGCCCGTTGGGGTCGTAGACGACGATGTCGGCGTCCGCGCCGGGGGCGATGACCCCCTTGCGGCCGTACATCCCGAACATCCGCGCCGGGGTCGTGGAGGTGAGCTCCACCCACCGCTCCAGGGTGATCTCCCCGGTCACCACGCCCTGGTACATGAGGTCCATCCGGTGCTCGATCCCCCCGATCCCGTTGGGGATGGCGCGGAAGTCGCCGCGGCCCAGCTCCTTCTGGTCCTTGAAGCAGAACGGGCAGTGGTCGGTGGACACCATCTGCAGGTCGTTGGTGCGCAGCGCCTGCCACATCGCATCCTGGTGGCCCTCCTCGCGGGAGCGCAGCGGTGTGGAGCACACCCACTTCGCGCCCTCGAACCCCTCCGGCCCGCCCGCGCCGAGCTGCTCCTCCAGCGACAGGTAGAGGTACTGCGGGCAGGTCTCCCCGAAGACGTTCTTCCCCGCGTCGCGTGCGGCGGCGAGCTGGGCCACGGCCTGCTTCGCGCTGACGTGGACGACGTAGAGCGGCGCGCCGGTGAGGTCGGCGAGCATGATCGCGCGGTGGGTCGCCTCCTCCTCCAGCTGCCAGGCGCGGGCGATGCCGTGGTAGTAGGGGCCGGCCTTGCCCGCCTCGACGAGCTGGGCGGCGAGGACGTCGATCGCCGGCCCGTTCTCCGCGTGCATCATGGTCAGCAGCCCGGTGTCCCGGGACTTCTGCATGGCGCGCAGGATCTGGGCGTCGTCGGCAAGGAAGACCCCCGGGTAGGCCATGAAGAGCTTGAAGCTCGTGACCCCCTCGGCGATGAGGGAGTCCATCGCGGCGAGGGAGTCGTCGTCCACCCCGCCGATGATCTGGTGGAACCCGTAGTCGACGGCGCAGTTCCCGCCGGCCCGTTCGTGCCACTCGGCCAGCGCGTCCTGGACGCGTTCACCCTGCCGCTGGACGACGAAGTCGACGATGGTCGTCGTGCCGCCGTGGGCGGCGGCCCGGGTGCCGGTCTCGAAGGTGTCGGACGCCTGCGTCCCGCCGAACGGCATCTCCATGTGGGTGTGGGCGTCGATGCCGCCGGGGATGACGTACTTGCCGGTGGCGTCGATGACGCGGTCGACCGACGCCGCGAGGTCGGTGCCCAGCAGCCGGCTGCCGGGGGCGAGGACCGCGACGATGCGCTCGCCGTCGACGAGGACGTCGGCCGCGCCGCGGCCGGTGGCGCTCACGACCGTGCCGCCGCTGATCAGGGTGGTGCTCATGCACAGCTCCTTCGCTGGTTGCGGTCGGCGGTCACGGCCGGGGGATGGCGGCGTAGGTGTCGGGGCGGCGGTCCCGGTAGAACTGCCAGTCGTCGCGCATCTGGCGCACCATGTCCATGTCGAGGTCGCGGACGATGAGCTCCTCGTGCTCGGCGGACCCGCGCTCGCCGACGAAGTTGCCGCGCGGGTCGATGACCTGGCTGGTCCCGTAGAAGAAGACGGCGTCCTCGCCGTACTCGTTGTCCTCCAGGCCCACGCGGTTGGGCTGCAGCACGAAGTAGCCGTTGGCGACGGCGGCGGCCGGGCCCTCGACCTCCCACAGCCGGTTGGACAGCCCGGGCTTGGTGGCGTTGGGGTTGAACACCAGCTGCGCGCCGTTCAGCCCGAGCTCGCGCCAGCCCTCGGGGAAGTGGCGGTCGTAGCAGATGTACGTGCCGACCTTGCCGACGGCGGTGTCGAAGACGGGGTAGCCGAGGTTGCCCGGTCGGAAGTAGAACTTCTCCCAGAACTTCTCCAGGTGGGGGAGGTGGTTCTTGCGGTACTTGCCCAGGATCGTGCCGTCGGCGTCGACGACGACGGTGGTGTTGTAGTAGACCCCGGGCTGGTCCTCCTCGTAGATCGGCAGGACGGTGACCAGGCCCAGCTCCTTGGCCAGGGCCGCGAACCGCTGCACGACGGGCCCGTCGGCCGGTTCGGCGAGCCGGTAGTACTTCTGGTCCTGGGTGATGCCGAAGTAGGGGCCGTAGAACAGCTCCTGGAAGCAGATCACCTGGGCGCCCTGGGCGGCGGCGTCGCGCGCGAACTGCTCGTGCTTGTCGAGCATCGACTCCTTGTCGCCGGTCCAGGTGGTCTGGGTGATCGCTGCCCTGACGATGGTCACTTGATGCCTCCACGTGTCATGCGCTGCCTGCGCCGGTCGCCGGATCGCCGCCGAGCCGTGAGGTGGGGACGACGGGGCCGGACGGCCGTCTCTCTGCCACCGGGGGACCGCGTTGTCGACTACTCCCTCGTCGGCGAGGGTGGAAGCACGGTACCGAACCGGACGGGGATGACAACAGCCTTTGGCGCTCCGGAGCTCGGGTCGGCCGGCGTCCCCGACGAGAGCGCCGCGCGCCGGGCGCGTAGCCTGACCGGACGACTCAGGGGGGAGAGGGGTTGGCCGTGCTGATCACCGGAGGACGCCTGCGCGACCGGGACGGGCTGTGGGACATCGAGGTCCGGGACGGGCTCGTCGCGTCCCTGACACCCGCGCGTCGGGAGCCGGAAGGGGCGGACGCCGCCGCCGACACCCGGGTGGGGGACGACGTCGTCGCTGCCGAGGGCCGGCTCGTGGTACCCCAGTTCGTCGAGAACCACCTCCACCTCGACTACGCCCATACCGCCGGACGGCCGCGGGACAACGAGTCCGGGACCCTGTTCGAGGGCATCGAGATCTGGGCCGAGCGCAAGGCGGCCGGTCTCAACCGCCGTGAGGAGGTGCGGGCGAACGCGCTGGCGGCCGCCCGCGAGGCGGTGTCCCACGGCGTCGGCTTCATCCGCACGCAGGTCGACGTCACCGACCCGGACCTCACCGCCTTCACGGCGCTGGTCGAGCTCCGCGAGGAGATCCGGGACTGGTGCCACCTCCAGCTCGTCGCCTTCCCGCAGAACGGGATGGTCGCCTACCCGGGCGGCGCCGAGCTCGTGGAGCGGGCCGTGCGCGAGGGGGCGGACGTCGTCGGCGGCATCCCGCACCTGGAACCGACCCGCGAGGACGGTGTGGCGGCCCTGGGTCGGGTCTTCGACCTCGCCGAGCGGTACGGCGTCCTCGTGGACGTGCACTGCGACGAGATCGACGACGCGCACTCCCGCTTCGTCGAGGTCATGGCGGCGGAGACGCAACGGCGCTCGCTCCAGGGCAGGGTGACCGTGAGCCACGCCGTGGCGATGGCCTACTACGGACCCGGCTACCTCAGCCGGCTGCTGCCCAAGCTCGTCGCCGCGCAGCTCGGGTTCGCGGTCAACCCGAACGAGAACCTCCACCTCCAGGGACGGGGGTTCGGTGCGCCCACCCCGCGCGGGGTGGCGCCGGTTCGCACACTGACCGAGTGGGGGCTGCCGGTCGCCTTCGGTCAGGACTCGATGGCCGACCCGTGGTACCCGCTCGGGGTCGGGGACCTGCTGCGGGTCCTCGACTCGGGCCTCCACGTCGCCCACCTGCTCACGCCGGAGTACCTCGCCCGCGCCCTGGACTTCATCACGGACAACCCGGCCCGCAACCTCGCCCTGGACGACTACGGGATCGCCGAGGGCCGCCCGGCGAGCCTCCTCGTCCTCGACGCACCGGACGACGAGACCGCGGTGCGGGAGAAGGCCGAGATCCTCCTCAGCGTCCACCGCGGCCGCGAGGTCTTCCGGCGTCGGCCGGCGGAGACCCGCTGGTCCGTGTGACGGGCCTGCGGTACGCGCCCGTCAGCGGGGCGCTCATGCCGCGGCCCGGGCGGCGAGCAGCCGTTCGACGTACTTGGCGACGACGTCGACCTCGAGGTTGACCCGGTCGCCGGGTGCGCGGTCGCCCAGGGTCGTCTGCGCGAGCGTCGTCGGGACGAGGGCGACGCCGAAACTGTCGGCGTCGCACCCGGTGACGGTGAGCGAGACGCCGTCCACGGCGATGGACCCCTTCTCGGCGACGTAGCGGGCCAACGTGCTCGGCAGCGTGATGTCGACCTCCTCCCACCGGGCACCGGGACGGCGCGTCCGCACGGTGCCCACACCGTCGACGTGGCCCTGCACGAGGTGGCCGCCCAGCCGCCCGCCGGCCGGGACGGGGCGCTCCAGGTTGACCCGGGACCCCGGCGCGAGCAGGCCGAGGGTGGTGCGCCGCAGCGACTCCGGCATGACGTCGGCGGTGAAGCTGCGTCCGTCCACGTCGGTGACGGTCAGGCAGACGCCGTCGACCGCGACGGAGTCTCCCGGCCGCAGGTCCGCGGGGACCGTGGTGGCAGCCACCGTCAGGACGGCGGCGCCGTCGCGCTCGGTACGGCGCAGCACGGTGCCGACCTCCTCGACCAGTCCGGTGAACATGACATTCCTCCTTGTCGGCGGGCGACGACCAGGACGTCTCGCCCAGGGATGGGTCCGGGTGACGTGCCCGAGGCAGGGTGCGAGCGGGGTCGCTGTGCTGCGGGTAGCAGGGGTGACCGCACGCTCCGACGCGTGGGTCTCGCGGTCGCCGCCGGTGACCTCGCCATCGTCCCTCCCTCCACGTCGGGTGGACCGGGGACGTGCGAGGGGGGCGAAGCGGCCGCGCCACCCGACTACGGTGACGCGGTCACGTGCTGCCTCCCATCCGGACTTTCACCGTCGGTCCTGGAGTTCCACCAGGTCAACCGCCCACCGTGGGGTGTGCGGGTCGCGGACTGTCACCGCCGGTTCGGACTTTCACCGACCCCGGAGCACTCCGGGCACTGTGACACAGCCCCGCCGCCGCTGACCAACAGGTGTCCGGACGTCGAGACCGGTGCCGCGGGCGGACCCGCGGGGTGGCGACCGCGACGGCTCCCTCGTGTCGCACAATGGGGCCATGCGCGTCGTCGTCCTCACCGGTGCCGGGATCTCTGCCGAGTCGGGGGTGCGGACGTTCCGCGACTCCGGAGGCCTGTGGGAGGGGCACGACGTCGGGGCGGTCGCCACACCGGAGGGCTTCGCCCGTGACCCCGACCTCGTGCAGCGCTTCTACGACGCGCGCCGCCGCGCCGTCCTGGAGGCGACCCCGAACCCGGCGCACCGGGCGCTGGCCCGGCTGGAGGAGACGCTCGAGGACGACCTGCTCGTCGTCACCCAGAACGTCGACGACCTCCACGAGCGCGCCGGCTCGCAGCGGGTGGTCCACATGCACGGCGAGCTGCGCCGGGCCCGCTGCCAGGCCTGCGGCCACCGGCCCGCGTGGGACGACGACCTCGCCGACTCCCCGCCGTGTCCGGAGTGCGGTGAGCGAACGCTGCGTCCCGACGTCGTGTGGTTCGGTGAGGTGCCCTACGAGCTCGACCGGATCGCCGACGCGGTGAGCCGCTGCGACCTCTTCGTCTCCGTCGGGACCTCCGGGTCGGTCTACCCGGCGGCGGGCTACGTCGCGCTCGCCGCGACCAGCGGTGCCCGCACGCTCGAGCTCAACCTCGAGCCGAGCGAGGTCGCCCACCTCTTCGACGAGGTGCGGACCGGCCCGGCCGCCGAGCTCGTCCCCGCCTGGGTCGTGGAGCTCCGCGGCGCCCTGACCCGCTGAGGAGGCCGGGGGAGGGGCGGCGCTCGCGGGAGCCCGACGGCCGCCCCGCCCGGGCCGGCCCCTGACCGGCAGGAGGCAGCCGCCGCCCCTAGGCTCGGTGGCGTGGCTCACTCGAGGGCGGCCGACGAGACCGCGACCCGTCCCTTCGCCGTCCTGGGACGGCAGCTGCCCTTCGCGCTCGTGTTCACCGTGCTCGTCGTCAGCCTCACCGTGCTGCGGCGGGAGGAGGTGCTGCCCGACGCGCTGCTCGTCGCCATCGGGATCGGCTTCGCGGCCCTCGTCCTCGCGGCCGTCCTCCCGTGGCACACGCTGCCCCGGTGGGCCGAGGGCGTCGTCCCGCTGCTCGACATGGCAGCCGTCGTCGGCGTCATGAGCGCGGGCATCCACGCCGCGGTGCTCATCGTCCTGCCGGTCCTGTGGCTGGCCCGGATGGGGCGGCCGGGGGCGGTCGTCGCCGTCGTCGCCGGGATCCTCGCCTCCACCTCCGTGGACCTCCTCGCCGCGGTCCGCACGGGCGTCCTCGAGGTCACGGCGGTGAACGCCGCCCGCATCTTCATCCTCCCCACCGTCGTCGTCGCGGTCGCCGTGTCCCTCCACCTCGCCGAGCGCAGGTCCGCATCCCGGCTCGCGCTCATCGCCGGGCAGGGGGTGCTCGTGGAGGAGCTCCTCGAGCAGGCGACGCTCGAGGGCGCCCGGCTCGAGGGCGTGCTCAACACCATCGACACCGCCGTCGCGGTGCTCGACCGCGAGGGCCGGGTGGTCATCGCCAACCGCGCGCTGCGCCGGGCCGCGGGCGGGCACCTGACGGTCGGGACCCCGCTGCCGGACCTCGCCCCCCACCTCTACGCCGAGGACGGCGTCACGCCGTTGAGCCGGGAGCGGCTCGCCGAGGTGGTGCGCGGCGAGACGGTCGCCCGACGCGTCGTGTGGTGGGAGCACGGTCCCGACCACCGCTCCGCCTACCGGGTGTCTGCGGCCCGGCTGCCGAGCCCGGCGGGCACGGTGGGGGGCGCCGTCGTCGCCCTCCACGACATCACCGACGAGCTCAACGCGCTCGCGCAGCGGGAGGACTTCGTCTCGTCGGTCTCCCACGAGCTCCGTACCCCGCTCACCTCGATCACCGGGTACCTCGACCTCGCGCTCGACGACCCGGACCTGCCCGCGCACACCGGGAGCTACCTCACCGTCGCGCAGCGCAACGCCGCACGGCTCGGGATGATCATCGACAACCTCCTCACCGCCGCCCGGACGGGCGCCGACGCCGGCGGGTGGGAGCCGGTCGACCTGGGGGAGGTCGTCGCCGACGTCGTGGAGTCGATCCGCCCGCCCGCGGAGGACCGCGGCCTCACCATCGGTGTCGACGCCCCCGGACGCGGCGTCGTCCGGGGGGACGCGGGCCGGCTGACCCAGGTGGTGAGCAACGTCGTGTCCAACGCGGTGAAGTACACCGACCCGGGCGGCCGGATCGACGTCGCGCTGGACGAGCCCGAGACCGGGCGGGTCCGGCTCGTCGTGTCGGACGACGGCCCGGGGATCAGCGAGGAAGCCCAGGACAGGCTCTTCACCCGCTTCTACCGGGCGCCCGAGGTACGCAACTCGGCGGTGCAGGGCACCGGGCTCGGGCTGCACATCAGCCGGCAGATCGTCCAGGCGCACGGCGGCACGATCACCCTGCAGTCCGCGCCCGGGCGGGGGACGCGGGTGGAGATCCTCCTTCCCGCGTGGGAGGACGCATGACACTCGACATCGTCACGCTCCACGTCGTCTCGGTCGTCGTCGTCTCCATCGTCACGGCCGTCTTCGTCCTCGAGGTGGCCAGCCGGGGCCGCTCCCCGGTGGACCACATCTGGACGCTCGCCTTCGGGCTCGCCATCAGCACCGCCCTGTGCTACTTCGCCGCGGCCTGGAGCCCGACCCTGTGGTGGTTCGTCGCGCTGGGCAACGCCTCCTCCGTCGCCACGACGTTCGTGATGTGGAACGGGATTCGCGCCGACGACGGACGGCGCCCCCTCCTCGGTGTCACCGCCGCCGCCGCGGTCCTGACGACGGGTGCGGCACTGCTCCCGGGCCCGGACGGCGGGGAGTGGGCCGGCGGCTGGGCGCTGCTGCTCGGCACGGGTGCCGGCGCCGGGCTCGGCAGCGCGGCCGGGCTCCGCGGCAGGCTGCGCCGGCACCGCCTCGGGGTGCTGCTCAGCGGCGTCCTCGCCGTCGTCGCCGGCTACTACCTCGTGCGCGCCGCCGTCTTCGTCGCGGCCGGTCCGGAGTCGCCGGTCTTCACCCGGCTCCTCGGCACCGCGCCGACCACCATCCTCGTGCTCACCCTCGTCCTCGTCGCCGGCCACGCCATGGTCGGCATCCGCGCGGACGAGGCGCGGGCCCGCGAGGGTGAACGTCTCGGGTTCGACCCGACGACGGGGCTGCGCACCGCAGCCGGCTTCGAGCCGCGCGCGCGGGAGGTGCTGGCGGCGGCGGAGCCCGCGGCCGAGCCCGTCGCGCTCGTCGCCGTCGCCCTGGAGGGCACCGAGCACCTGCGCACCGCGTTCGACCGGGACAGCTTCCACGAGGCCGTGGCGCTGGTCTCCGACACGGCGCACCTCCTCGCCCCGCCCGGGTCCCTCGCCGTCCGCCCACGGCCCGACGTCATCGCGTTCCTGCTCCCCGGGTACGCCGGCACCCAGGCCCACGCCTGGGCGGAGTCGCTGCGACGCCGGGTGATCGCCACCCCGCTCACCGTGGACGGCGTGCGGATGCGGGTCCGGGTGAGCATCGGCGTCGCCGGCGACGCCGAGTGCGGCTACCGCCTCGACGCCCTGCGCGCGGCCGCCGAACGGCGTGTCGGACAGGCGCTCGCCGAGGGCGGGAACCGGGTGGTCGGCTGGCTCTGAGGAGTCTTGAGCGAACCTTGAGGTGACCGCAAGGTGGCCGAGACGGGCCG
>DAHVRG010000022.1 GCA_027322565.1 Georgenia sp. | reverse complement strand
GCTCGATCTCCGCGTGCTCGGCGAGCATCGGCTCGACGGCTGCGAACTCCTCACTCACGCCGCTTCCTCCTCCGGTCCTGGGCCCCATTGTCGCCGCTCGGCCGCGGGCAGACGACAGCGCCGGTGGGGGAACCCCACCGGCGCTGGACGCGTGCTACTTGCGCTTCCCGTACCGCTGCTCGAAGCGCGCGACACGACCACCGGTGTCGAGGATCTTCTGCTTGCCCGTGTAGAACGGGTGGCAGGCGCTGCAGACGTCAGCGTTGATCCGACCGTCGGTGGCGGTGGAGCGGGTCTCGAAGGTGTTCCCACAGGTGCACGTCACCGTGGTGGCGACGTACTCGGGGTGGATGCCCTGCTTCATGTGTGTCTCCTTGGGGTGCTTCGCTCCCGGGTCGGCGCGCTGCGCCCGCCGTGAACCGGAAGTCGACGTTCCAGTGTGCCAGAACGCCGCGGTGAGGAAAAACGTTCCCGGGTCAGTCGCCGCTCACGCCGGGTGTGGTCTTCTGCACAGTGAGGAGGAACTCGGTGTTGGACCTCGTCTCGCGCATCTTCCCGAGGAGCAGCTCGATCGCCTGCTGCTGGTCCAGCGCCCCAAGGACGCGGCGCAGCTTCCACACGATCTTGAGCTCCTCGGCTGACAGCAGCAGCTCCTCACGCCGGGTGCCGGAGGCGTTGACGTCCACCGCGGGGAAGATCCGGCGGTCGGCGAGCTGGCGGGAGAGCCGCAGCTCCATGTTCCCGGTGCCCTTGAACTCCTCGAAGATCACCTCGTCCATCTTCGAGCCGGTCTCGACCAGCGCGGAGGCGACGATCGTGAGCGAGCCGCCGTTCTCGATGTTGCGGGCGGCGCCAAAGAACCGCTTGGGCGGGTACAGCGCGCTCGCGTCCACGCCACCGGAGAGGATCCGGCCGGAGGCGGGGGCCGCGAGGTTGTAGGCGCGGGACAGGCGGGTGATCGAGTCGAGGAGCACGACGACGTCCTGCCCCAGCTCCACGAGCCGCTTGGCGCGCTCGATCGCCAGCTCGGCGACGATCGTGTGGTCCGACGCGGGCCGGTCGAAGGTCGAGGCGATGACCTCACCCTTGACGGTGCGCTCCATGTCGGTAACCTCTTCGGGCCGCTCGTCGACGAGCACGACCATGAGGTGGACCTCGGGGTTGTTCGTCGTGATCGCGTTCGCCATCTGCTGCATGACGATCGTCTTGCCCGCCTTCGGCGGGGCGACGATGAGGCCGCGCTGGCCCTTCCCGATCGGGGCGACGAGGTCGACGATCCGCTGGGTGAGGTTCTGCGGCCCGGTCTCCAGGCGCAGGTGCTCCTCCGGGTAGAGCGGGGTGAGCTTGGCGAACTCCGGCCGGGTGCGCATCCGCTCCGGCGTCGCCCCGTTGACCGAGTCGAGACGGACGAGCGCGTTGAACTTCTGGCGCTGCTGCTCGCCCTCCTGGGGCTGGCGCACGGCACCGGTGACGGCGTCGCCGCGGCGCAGCCCGTACTTCTTCACCTGGTTGAGCGAGACGTAGACGTCGTTCGGTCCGGGCAGGTAGCCGCTCGTGCGGACGAAGGCGTAGTTCTCGAGGATGTCGAGGATGCCGGCGACCGGGAGGAGGACGTCGTCCTCGCTGACCTCCGGCTCGTCGTAGGCGGCGAAGTCGTTGCCGCCCCGCCGCTTGCGGTTGCGGTCACGGCTGCGGCGGCGGTTGCGTCCCCCGCGGTCCTGGCTGTCGGCGTGGTCGCCGCGCCGCGGGGCGGTGCGACGGTCGTCCGCGCGGTGCTTCTCGTCCGCCTCGTCGCGGGGGGCAGGCAGCTCGATGGCGTCGAGCGCCAGGACGGCCCGCTCGCGGTCCACCGGCCGGCGCTGGCTGCGTCCGCCGGACGGGACGTCTACCGCCGGCTCGGCCTTCTCCCGGCCGGCCTTCTCCCGGCCGGCCTTCTCCCGGCCGGCCTTCTCTCGGCCGGCGGGCTCGCGGTCTGCGCGGGGCGCCGGCAGCTCGATCTCGGGGCGCGGCTCCGGCAGCTCGATGAGGGGCTGCTGGTCGCCGGCGTCCTCCGTCCGCTCGGCGCGGGCGGGCCCGCTGGGCTCCCCCGCCGGTGCCGAGGCGCGCCGTGAGCGGGCACGACGGGAGGTGGTGGGTGCGTCGGAGGCGGTCTCCACCACGTCGGCAGTGGCCGGGGCGGCGGCCTGCGCGGCAGGCTCCTCCTGTGCCGCAGGACGCTGCTGCTCACCGCCCGGCTGCTCCTGAGCGGCGGGCTTCCGACGCGTCGCGGTCCGGGGCGCGGCAGCACCGGACTGGCCGTTGGCCGGCGGTGTGGAGGAGCCTCCGCCGGCCTCACGGATGGCGGCGATGAGGTCGTTCTTCCGCAACCGGGTGATGCCCTTGAGCCCCATCTCCGCGGCCAGGGCCTGCAGCTCGGCCAGCCGCATGGTGCTCAGCGAGCCGCCGGTCGCCCGCTTGGGGCCTGCGGCGGCATCAAGCTGTTCTGTCACGAGGTTCCTTCCCTCGGCGAGGTGCCCCGACCGGGGCTCGGTGAACGGGCGCTCGGGCGCCAGGGTGATGGTTCCGCTCAGTCATGACCGCAGAACGCGGCACTGGAGGGGATGTGTGCTCCGGCTCGGAGGCATGACACCCGTCCTGGGACCATGGGTGAGCCGGTGCTCCGCAAGTGTAGCAGCCACGGCAGCGGCGGCTGCCCTCTTCGCGTGCTCGTCCGACCGGCGCTCAGCCGTCGGCCACGACCACCCGCGCACCCTCGTCGGCGACCGCCGGGGTGTGCACCTGCCACCCGTGGCGGGTGAAGGCGGCAAGGCGGGCGTCCTCGACGCGGGTGAGCACGAGCACGCTCGGTCCCGCCCCCGAGACGACGGCGGGTAGGCCGAGCTCGCGGAGCGTGTCGACCACCTTGAGGGTCTCCTCCATGACGATGGCGCGCTGGCGCTGGTGCAGCCGGTCCTCGGTGCCGGGCAGGAGGAGCTCGGGGCGCGCACCGAGGGCGAGGACGAGCAGCGCGGCCCGCCCGGCGTTGAACGCGGCGTCCTCGTGGGCGACGCTGCGGGGCAGCACCGCCCGGGCGGTGCCGGTGAGCAGCTCGGCGGGCGGGACGAGGACGGTCGGCCGCACATGGTCCCCGACCGGGATGCGGGCGGCGCGCGGGCCTGTCGCGTCGGTCCACGCGACGGTGGCCCCGCCGAGGACCGCCGGGGCGGCGTTGTCCGGGTGCCCCTCGAACTCGGTGGCGAGAGCGAGGACGGTCGCGTCGTCGAGCGCCTCCGGCTCGGCGACGAGACCGCGGGCGGCGACCAGGCCGCCGACGACGGCGGCCGCCGAGGAGCCGAGGCCGCGGCCGTGCGGGATACGGTTGTGGCAGCGCAGCTCGAGGCCCGCCTGCGGAGCGCCGACGTGGTCGAGGGCAGCCCGGATCGCGCGGACGACGAGGTGCTCCTCCCCCTCCGGAAGCGCGGCCGCACCGTTGCCGGTGACGGTGACCCGGGTCGCGCCCGTCGTCGCGCGCACGTCGATGTCGTCGACGACGTCGAGGGCGAGCCCGAGGGAGTCGAAACCGGGACCGAGGTTGGCGCTGGTGGCGGGGACCTGCACCCGCACCGTGTCGCGAGCGAGTCTGGCCATCGTCACCGGAGCCCGAGCGCCTCGGCCGCGGCCACCGGCTGCGGCGCGATGACCTGCGGCTCGACGTCGACGTCCCCGAGCGCGGTCGCGGTGTCCTTGAGCCCGTTCCCGGTCACCG